>CALZLQ010000036.1 GCA_945788385.1 uncultured Prevotellaceae bacterium | reverse complement strand
AGACTACGCAAGAACAGACACAAGAGCAAGTAAGCCACTTCTCTGTCTGATTTAGCGTTTTTTACTTTTTGGAAAACGCTGGGTAATAACTCCGCGGTGGCAATGCCTCAAGCATAAAAAGGTATCGTCACCGCGGAATTTTGTATACATTTCACGACACCAAAATGACAAGCGAACTTTTCATAGACGTACAGCCCAAGAAGATTTCGATAGCACTGACCGAGGACAAGCGCCTCATGGAATACCAGGAAGAAAGCCAAGAAGCCAGTTTCCAAGTAGGCAACATCTACCTCGCCAAGGTCAAGAAGCTCATGCCAGGACTCAACTCCAGCTTCGTCAACGTAGGCTATGACAAGGATGCATTTCTACACTATCTCGACTTAGGCCCGCAATTCAGCTCCTACGCCAAATACCTCAAGCGACTACTCTCAGACAAGAAAAACTTCTTCCCGCACGACAAGGCACAGATACTCCCCGACACCCCCAAGGACGGACAGATACAACACACCCTCCAACAAGGACAGGAAGTTCTCGTACAGATAGTCAAAGAGCCCATCTCCACCAAAGGTCCCCGACTGACATGCGAGTTGAGCTTTGCAGGTCGCTTTCTCGTGCTGATGCCCTTCGAGCAAAAAGTCAACGTCTCAGCAAAAATCAAAGACAGACAAGAACGCGAGCGACTCAAGAAAGTCCTCGAAAGCATCAAACCCAACAACTGTGGCATCATAGTCCGCACCGTAGCCGAAGGCAAGAAAGCTAGTGAGCTCGACAAAGAGATGCGCATCCTCACCCAGCGCTGGCACGACACCCTCGAGAGAGCCATGCGCGCCAACAAATTCCCCACCCTCGTATACGAAGAGACAAGCCGCGCCGTAGGAATGCTCCGCGACCTCTTCAACCCCTCCTACGAAAGCATTTACATCAACCGCGAAGACGTATACCACGAAGTCCTCGACTACGTCAACCTCATAGCCCCCGAGCGAGCCAATTGCGTCAAGTTATACAAAGGCTCACTCCCCATCTTTGACAATTTCGACATCACCCGCCAGATAAAAAGCAGTTTTGGCAAAGCCGTCACCTACAAAGGCGGTGCCTACCTCATCATCGAACACACCGAAGCCATGCACGTCATAGACGTCAACAGCGGCAACCGAAGCAAGAAAGACGCAGGACAAGACGAAAACGCCCTCGAAGTCAACCTTGGCGCCGCCGACGAACTAGCCCGCCAACTCAGGCTCCGCGACATGGGAGGCATCATCATCGTCGACTTCATCGACATGAAGTCACGCGAAGCCCAAAAAGCCCTCTACGACCACATGGTCGAACTCATGAAGCAAGACCGAGCCCGCCACAACATCCTCCCATTAAGCAAGTTCGGACTGATGCAGATTACCCGCCAACGCGTCCGCCCCGTCATGGACGTCGAAGTCGAAGAACAATGCCCCACCTGCCATGGTACAGGCAAAATCAAGTCAAGCCTCCTCTTCACAAAAGTCCTCGAAGGCAAGATACAGATGATGCAAAATCGCCTTGGCATCAACCAGTTCACCATCCACGTCCATCCATACGTATACGCCTACATCTGCCAAGGCCTATGGAGTCTGAAAAACAAATGGCAATGGAAATACGGTATGGGAGTCAAAGTCATCCCCAGCCAAAAACTCGCCATGCTACAATACGAATTCTACGACACCGATGGTCAAGAAATAGACGTTAAAGAACAAATAGAAATCCGTTAAAATTATCTAAACAAGTGTATCAAATGGGCGAAGAAGTGTAGTCTTTGCCCATTTGATTTTGACGATACAACAAAAAAACGTACCTTTGCACAGCTTTATTCAGAGAATAAATAAGAAGAAAAACAATACTCAATTTTTTAGCAAAGATGAAACCACAAAGCAACATCATTCTCACTGCCCTACTGAGTGCCGCCACCCTTGCACTCACCTCATGCAGCGGTCAGAAGAACCGTGAAATCCCACAGGCCAAGTTCAAGACCACCAAACCAACAGTCAAAACCACCACCTTCGACAACAAGTACAGCGCCACAATCCGCGGACGTCAAGACGTAGACGTATACCCCCAAGTCGGAGGCACCCTCCAGAAGATTTGCGTCACCGAAGGCCAAAAAGTCAGCGCCGGGCAGCCCCTCTTCATCATAGACCAAGTCCCCTATCAGGCAGCCCTCAACACCGCAGAGGCCACCCTCAAGGCAGCCAAGGCATCCGAATCCACCGCCCAGCTCAACTACGACAGCAAGAAAACCCTGCGTCAGCAAAACGTCATCAGCGACTTTGAACTCCAGACCGCCGAAAACTCACTTCTCAGCGCCAAAGCCCAAGTCGGACAAGCCGAAGCCCAAGTGATGAATGCACGAAACTCACTAAGTTACACCATAGTCAAAGCCCCATCCTCAGGCGTTGTAGGCACACTCCCCTATCGTCAGGGAGCCCTCGTCAGCCCCCAGATGGCACAACCCCTAACCACCGTCAGCGACAACAAACAAATGTGGGTATACTTCAGCATCGATGAGGGTGACATGCTCACATGGGTGAGAAAATACGGCTCTCTCGATAAAGCCATTGACAACATGCCCCAAGTAGGCCTCACACTCGTCGACGGCAGCAAGTACAATCACACCGGGCGCATAGAAAGCGTAAGCGGCGTAGTAGACCGCCAGACCGGTTCACTCCAGCTCCGCGCCGTATTCGATAACCCCGACGGACTCCTCCACAGCGGCAGCACAGGCAACATCATCATGCCAATTCAATACACCGACGTCATAATGATACCCGCCACCGCCATCGTACAGCTCCAAGACAAATACAAAGTATGGAAAGTAGGCAAAGACAGCACCGCCCACGAGCAAATCATCGAGATCTCAGGCAAGACCAGCGGAGCCGAATTTGTAGTCACCAAAGGCCTCACCACCAAAGACGAAATCGTGGCCGAAGGCGCAGGCATGGTCAAAGCAGGCCAGAAAGTAAAGTAAGCCTTCACACATACACAAATAAAACACATCAACGACAATGAAAGGCAATATATTCATCAAAAGACCCGTGATGGCCATGTCAATCGCCATCATGATACTATTGGTGGGCGCCATCAGCTACATCACCCTTCCCCTAGAGTCATATCCAGACATCGCCCCTCCCACCATCACCGTCGATGCCACCTACACAGGAGCCAGTGCCGACGCCGTAATGAACGCCGTTATCCAGCCCCTCGAGGAAAACATCAACGGTGTGGAAAACATGCTCTACATGACCTCCACCGCCACCAACTCAGGTAGCGCCGACATCACCGTCTACTTCAAGCAAGGCACCGACCCCGACATGGCCGCCGTCAACGTCCAAAACCGCGTGTCACGCGCCCAGGGACTCCTCCCCTCAGAAGTCACCCGAATCGGCGTACAGACCCAGAAGCGTCAGACCTCATTTCTACAGATTGACGCCCTCGTCTGCAATAACGGCAAGTACGACCAAGACTTCATCTCCAACTACCTTGACATCAACGTCATCCCCCAAATCAAGCGCCTCGAAGGCGTCGGCGACGTCATGATGATGGGAGGAGCCTACGCACTACGCATCTGGCTCAAGCCCGACGTCATGAGCCAACACGGCCTCATCCCCGACGACATCACAGGCGTCCTCGCAGAGCAAAACCTCGAAGTCCCCACAGGTCAATTTGGCGAGCGCCCCGTACGCGAGCACCTCTCCAAAGGCACAGACGGAGTCTACCAGTACGCCCTGCGCTACACAGGACGTCTCAAAAGCATCGAAGAATTTGAGAACATCGTCATCACCGCCAAAGCCGATGGAACCATCCTGCGCCTAGGCGACGTAGCCGACATTGAGCTCGGCGCCCAAAGCTACGCCTTCAACGGCGAGACCGATGGCAAGCAAGCCACCTCATTCATGGTATACCAGCTCGCCGGAGCCAACGCCAAAGAGACCAATGACCGCATCACCGCCAAGCTCGAAGAACTCAGCAAAGACCTCCCCGAAGGACTCGAGTTTGCCAACATGATGTCATCCAACGACTTCCTCCTCGCCTCAATATACAACGTAGAAGAGACCCTCATCATAGCCATCATCCTCGTAGTCTTCGTCGTATACTTCTTCCTCCAAGACTTCCGGGCAACACTCATACCCTCCATCAGCATCATCGTCTCACTCGTAGGCACCTTTGCCTGCATGGCCATGGCAGGCTTCACACTCAACCTGCTCACCCTCTTCGCCCTCGTGCTCGCCATCGGTACCGTCGTTGATGACGCCATCGTCGTCGTCGAAGCCGTACAAGCCAAGTTCGACGCAGGCTACAAGTCACCCTACGAAGCCACCAAAGATGCCATGAGCGACGTCACCATGGCCGTCATCTCATGTACCTTCGTATTCATGGCCGTGTTCATCCCCGTCAGTTTCATGCCAGGCACCTCAGGCATATTCTACACCCAGTTTGGTGTCACCCTCGCCACCTCAGTAGGACTCAGCTGCGTCAGTGCCCTCGTGCTATGTCCAGCCCTTTGCGCCATGATGATGCGCCCCGCCAGCGAAGAACGTCGCAAAGGCATACTCGGCACCATCAACTACCGCACCCGCCTCGCCTACGAAGCAAGCTACGAAGCCATGAAAAGCAAATACATACGCCTCATAGGCAAATGCGTAGGCCGTCGTCGCCGCTTTGCCGTAAGTTTCGGAGCCCTCATCATAGCCTGCGTAGGCATGGTATACTTCATGGGCAATCTCCCCAAGAACCTCGTCCCCAGCGAAGACCAAGGCGTCTGCATGATGGCAGTCAACGGAGCCCCAGGCAGCAACCTTTCAGAGACAGAAACCGTCATGAAGAAATGTGAAGACGTCGTCAAGAACATCCCCGAAGTAGCCCGCTACACCAAAGTATCAGGCTACAGCTTCATGGCCGGCCAAGGCACAGCCTACGGACTCATGATTGTCAAGCTCAAACCATGGGCAGAGCGCAACTACGGTCTCCTCCACCCCATCGACAACTTCCTCTCCACCTCCACCATGGTCACCAATGCCAAGCTCAACCTCAAGCTCATGACCGAGATTCCCGAAGCCCAATGCTTCGCCTTCGAACCAGGCATGATACCAGGCTACGGAATGGGCTCCATCGAGCTCCAGCTCCAAGACCGCACCTCCGCCGCCGACAAGGAAGTTTTCTACAACTACACCCTTGAGTTCATCAAGCAACTCGGCGAGCGCCCCGAGATAGCACGAGCCATGACCTCCTACGCCCGCAACTTCCCCCAGTACATCGTGCACGTCGATGCCGCACAATGCAAGCGCGCAGGCATCTCCCCCTCAGCCGTGCTCAGTGCCCTCGGCAGCTACTGCGGCGGATCCTACGTCAGCAACTTCAACCAGTTCTCCAAAATCTACCGCGTCATGAGTCAGGCAGCCCCCAACTACCGCCTCGACAAAGAGTCACTCAGCAACATGTACGTACGCAACGGCAGTCAGATGGCCCCTCTGAGTCAGTTCGTCACCCTCGAACCCACCACAGGTCCAGAGATAGACAACCGCTTCAACCTCTTCTCATCCATCGCCGTCAACCTCAGTGCCAACGCAGGCTACTCAAGCTCCGACGTCATGAAAGCCGTAGAAGAAGTCAAGAACCAAGTCTTCCCCGAAGGTTACACCTACGAATACGGAGGCATGGCACGCGAAGAATACGAAATGATGGGCTCCAACAACACCATCTACATCTACGCCATCTGCGTAGTCCTCATCTTCCTCATACTCTCCTGTCTCTATGAGTCATTCCTCATACCATTCGCCGTCATCTTCTCAGTGCCAGCAGGCCTTATGGGCTCATTCGGTTTCGCATGGCTCTGGAACCAAGGCTACGACGCACTCCCATTCATCTTCATGGGACGCATCGAAAACAACATCTACCTCCAGACCGGAGTCATCATGCTCATCGGCCTCCTTGCCAAGACCGCAATCCTCATCACAGAGTTTGCCCTCGAACGTCGCCGCAAAGGCATGGGCATCGTCGAGTCAGCCTACGCCGCCGCCGAAGCCCGCTTCCGCCCAATTCTGATGACCGTGCTCACCATGATCTTCGGTATGATACCCCTCGTCCTGGCCAGCGGAGCAGGAGCCAACGGTAACCGCACCATCGGCCTCGGAGTTATAGGCGGCATGACAGTCGGCACCCTCGCCATACTCATCACCGTGCCCCTCTTCTTCATCATCTTCGAATATCTGCAAGAAAAGATACGCCCCGTAATGTTTGAAGAAGCAGACCAGCAGTTCCTAAAAGAACGCGAACGCTCAATGCGACAGAAACAGGAATACATGGACAACAACGAGCGAGGATAACCCCCTCCCACATATAACAATAAGACAATAACAATGAAAAAAATATTAGCAATAACCCTCGCAGCAGCCACACTAAGCAGCTGCGGGGTACTCAAAAGCTACGACCGCGACCACGTCGTCGGACAAGTCAAGACCGACGGCCTCTACGGAGACGCCCAGACCAGCAGCGACAGTCTCGGACTCGGAGACCTCAAGTGGCGCGACATCTTCACCGACCCACAACTCCAGGCCCTCATCGACAAAGCCCTTGCCCAAAACACCAATATGCGCAACGCCGATCTGCAAATCAAGCAGATAAAATACGCGCTCTCAGCCAGCAAGACCGCTTTCATACCCTTCATCACCTTCTCGCCCCAAGGCTCCATCACCCAGATTAGCGACACCTACAACCGCGGCCAATACGACCATACCGCCCACAACTACGGTCTCGCACTCACCCTCGGTTGGCAAAACTACAACCCCGTAGACCTCATCATACAGACCAAAAACGCCGAGGCCAGCAAGCAACGACTCGAAAACGCCCGTCAGGCCATACAAGTCAGCATCGTCGCCAACGTAGCACAAATGTACTACACCCTCTCCCAACTCGACCAGACCCTCGCCATCGTCAGCGAGACACGCGACAACTGGGCCACCTACGTCGACATGCAACGCCAACTCATGGAAGCAGGCCAAGCCAATGCAGCAGCCGTAGCAAGCTACGAAGCCACCTACTACAACATCTGTCAGAGCGTCGTCAGCATACAAGACAACATACGACTCCTCGAAAACAATCTCAGCACCCTCCTCGGTGAAATGCCAGGCAACGTAAGCAAAATCCACAGCGCATCAGCCCTCGACCAATTCACCCTCCCAGCCAAGATACACACAGGAGCCCCCGTCAGCATACTCGCCCGACGCCCCGACGTACGTGAAGCCGAGTTCGTACTACAATCCGCCTACTACAAGAAAAACCGCGCCATCGCCAGCTTCTTCCCCAAGCTCACCCTCAGCGCCACAGGCAGCTTCAGCAACGGACAAGCAGGCAACGTCATCGCCAACCCAGGCATAATACTACACAACTTCGCAGCCAGCCTCATCCAGCCCATCTTCGCAGGCGGAGCCCTACGCGCCCAATACAAGTCAGCCAAGGCAGACGTCGAGATAGCCATCAACGACTTCGTACAAAAAGTCATCCAAGCAGGCAACGAAGTCAACACCGCCATGGTCAGCATCAATACCGCCACCCAGCAGCGCCAACTCATAGACAAGCAAGTCGACGCCCTCCAGCGCGCCTACGATGCCACCAACCTCCTCTACCAACACTACGGTAGCAACTACCTCAACGTCATCACCGCCCACAACTCACTCCTCCAAGGCAAGACCACCCAAATCACCAACCGCATGGAACAAATCAGTGCCACGATACAACTCTATCAAGCACTCGGAGGAGGAGCACAATAAGACCAACAACACACACACAACCCAAGCGTCCCGAGCCAAACAAGTTCGGGACGCATAATTATTTATGACACCCATGATACTCATCACAGGCAGCAGCGGATTCTTAGGCAGCAGAATAGCACAACATCTCGCCGACAAGCACGAACTGCTACTCCCCACACACGACCAGCTAAACATCAGCCGAGAAGCAGCAGTCCAGGCATACATAGACAAATACCACCCCCACACAGTCATACACTGCGCCGCACTCAGCAACACATGGTACTGCGAGCAGCACCCCCAAGACTCACACCGAGTAAACGTACAAGGCACCGTAAAGCTCGCCAAGGCATGCAAAAAGACAGGAGCCAAACTCATATTCATGTCGAGCGACCAAGTATACAACGGTACACCCATACCCGGTCCGCTCAGCGAAGAAGCCCCACTCCAGCCCATCAACGTCTACGGCCGCCACAAACTCGAAGCAGAACAAAGAGCCATAATCAATCACCCCATCTCAGTAGGTCTAAGACTGACATGGATGTACGACCTCCCCTGCAGCCAGATGAAGCTAAACAACAACATACTCGTCAATCTGCAAAAAGCATATAAAGAAAAAACAGCCATCAAAGTCGCCACCCACGAATATCGCGGAGTGACCAACGTCTGGGAAGTAGTCCGCAACATCGAGAAAGCCATTGCCCTCCCCGGAGGTATCTACAACTTCGGCAGCGCAAACACATTAGACAGCCACACTCTCTTCATCGAAGCCGCAAGACAGATGAGACTGCCATCCCCCACAGACTGGATACTACCCGATACGACCCGATACAGCGAGCAGCACAGAAATCTAAGCATGAATTGCAGCAAGATCGAAAAATACGGCATATACTTCAACGACAGCATCAAAGGGATAGAAGAAGCACTAACGAAATCCACTATTTCAAATTTATAATTTGCAATTTATAATTAACGAAAGTTCGACAAAGAAACCTTAGAAAGATGAACCAGATAAAAGAAGCCATGCCCCACAAACAGGATTAACTATATGAAGTCAGGCTCCTCCACTTGTAGAGACGCAAAAACATGAAATATCAGGTTCATCCGACATTTCGAGTGATGCGACAGTCATGTAGGGCATATAGCCTGAGAGTGAAATACCGGTCATCCCTGAATCCGTATGCATTACGTTTCATTACTTTTATCTTGTTATTGATACCCTCTACTTTTCCCGTTGAGATATGAGAATCATACCATGCCAGTATGCCTCTCCTGTGAGCGAGTAATGTTGCTGCCATCCTAATGAGCTGTGGGATCTTGCTTTCTCTGGCCTGCTTTACCCAATCATCAAGTCCCGCCTGACAGGTCATTTCACTATCATCTTCTTCCCTGTTGTTACCACCACACCAGGTTTCATTCCACTGGCGACCTTTGTTCCCGAAAGTGAGTATTCCGGGCTGTCTGTCCTCTTGGCGTCGGCTTTTACCTTGGCAGTGGAAGTCATGGTACCTTCGAGTTCAGCGATAAACTTGTCGATGACTTCCTTCTTGACATGCTGCATCACTACCACATGGGAGAGGTTGCCGCCGAAGCGTTCGTCATAGCTGTTGGCAAGATTGTATTTCGACACTATCTCGTCGTCGGGACGCTTAAAAAACACCGTGTTGCTGTATTTGTTGTTCCAGCAAGGCCAGTCTATACGGGTGAGTTCCGACACGAGGTAGGCTGTATTCTCCATAATTGCCGTGGCTTGTTCTGTCCAGCCTTCTATGCCTACGGTCCTCAGCAACCACCAGAATTTCAGCGGCTCGACACCTGAACGCGAACAGTTTATCATGCGCATGTTTGCGTTGAGATAAGCCACGTCGAAGGAGTTCTGATTATCATATACCTCGCGTGAGGTGATAAACAGGCCGCAGGGACTGTCGATGCCAAAGAACTTGTGTCCGCTGATGGAAATGGACTGATAGTTGGCAACCTTTTGGTTTACGAGGTCCTTGTATTCGGTGAAGGGGAGATAGCCTCCAAACAGGGCAGCGTCGATATGTCTGTACACTTCCATCTCGGGATATTTGTCGAGTATCTTGTTGAGCGCTGTCTGGTCGTCGATAGCTCCCTTAAAGGTGGATCCCATTGCGTAGATCATAAGGCACGGACGTGTGGGGTCGAGCACTTTCTCAAATTCTTCGGGAATCATCTGACCGTTCTCGTTGCTCTTTACCATGCACACATCGAGATTCTGCAGGTCGCAAAGGCGGTAGTTGCTGTAGTGGGCTTCGTCAGAAACGTATGCTATAGGCATCTTGCCTGTCTTGTTCCTCAGATAGTTCACGCCGAAATACAAGCCATGGTTGTTGCCGTCGGTGCCGCTCATGGTGACCAGTCCCCATAGATTGTCGAGGTCGAAGCCATACAAAGGGGCAAAACTCTCTATCACCTCGCGTTCAAACTTCAGTGAAGACAATGTTGATGGATTCCCAAACGGGTCGCCGGCATTGTTGATAAGGATATTCTCCATCTGGTTTTTGGTGTACCAGTCATAGAAACTGTCGAGCTTGCTGTCGTAGTTGCCAGGATAGCCCAATGCATTAGGCCGTTCTACCTTGCATTGCTTTACCCACTCGTCGAGCTCAGGATATCCCGAGGGCACCACATTTTCACTTTGTGCAAAGACATTGATGCCGGAACAGAACAGCATCAACATCAT
>CALZLQ010000035.1 GCA_945788385.1 uncultured Prevotellaceae bacterium | reverse complement strand
TCTACGCTTTGGCAGACGGCATCGTGACATTCCGCAAGGGACGTCTCAACCGCTCTACAGTAAGCGTTGAGCCTATCGCAGAGGCATAACACGTCGGGCGATATTATTTTGCTCAAACAAAAAAACAAGAACAAGGTCTGAGGAGATAAACAAATCCTTGGACCTTGCTTTTTAATTCATCACACAGACACCATGGCAACACAACGACTCAACTCGCTTGACGTCCTGCGAGGACTTGACCTTTTTCTCCTCGTTTTTCTCCAGCCAATATTGCTCTCGTTTCTGTCGCATACTGACAGTCCCTGGAGTAATGCTGTCCTGTACCAGCTCGACCACGAAGTATGGCAGGGATTCCGATTTTGGGATTTGGTCATGCCTCTATTTCTGTTCATGAGCGGCATATCCATGCCTTTTGCCCTCTCAAGGTTCATCAAAGGAGCAGTCCCTGCCAGTCAAGCTGCATACAAGATAGTCAGACGCTTCATAGTCCTTTTCGTCTTGGGCATGATCGTACAAGGCAATCTCCTGTGGTTTCGTCCTGAATACCTCATGCCATACAACAACACCCTCCAGGCTATCGCCACTGGCTACCTCATCACTGCTATCCTACTCCTTAGCAAAGCAAAGCTTCCCACCCAGATATTTTTCAATATAGCCCTCCTCGCCTCGTACACCATACCTATGATGATGGCAGGGGACTATACCCCCACAGGCAACTTCGCCGGCCAAATAGATGCTCTCATCATGGGCAGCCATCGCGGAGACCCTACATACGCATGGGTATTGCCCAGTTGCAATTTCGCCGTTACAGTATGGCTTGGAGCTCTTGCAGGGCAAATCATACGCCTCATCCCCACCCCAGATACGCGTACTGCAATACGCCTTGCCACCATAGGTATAGTCCTCATCCTGTCAGGATTGCTTTGGGGCACCAATATGCCAATAATCAAACGTATCTGGACAAGCAGTATGACCCTCTATTCTGCAGGACTATGCTTCATGCTCATCGCGTTATTCTACCAGATTATAGATGTATGGCAAATACATGCCCCCTTCTCGTGGCTCAAGATTTACGGCATGAACAGCATCGTGGCATATACCATAGGCGAAACCATCAATTTCCGTTCCGTAGTGGAATCTGTAAGTTACGGCCTCGCACCCCTCTTTGGAGAGTACTACGACACATGGCTCACCTTGGGCAACTTTAGCATACTCCTGCTCATACTCACCATCATGTATCGCAGCAAGACATTCATTAAGATTTAATACAAACTGACATAATCCCATGCAACGACACAGATACGAAATACTCGACGGACTCAGAGGCGTCGCAGCCATAATGGTTGTCATATTCCACATCAGCGAAGCATTCTCATACGACCCCGTCTACAAACACCTCAACCACGGATTCCTCTGCGTAGATTTCTTCTTCGTACTATCAGGTTTTGTCATCGGGCATGCTTACCTTGAACGGCTCACTACACACAAGATGAGCATCTGGAGTTTCATCAAGACCAGACTCATACGACTGCAACCCATGGTTCTTTTTGGTATAGTATTGGGAGCCCTGTTATTTTATTTTCAAGAAAGCAATTGCTACCCCGGCATAGCCAATGCCAGTCTGACATACTTGATGGAAAATATGCTGCTCGGCTTCCTTATGATACCCATCACCCCCGAGATGAATGTCAGAGCCAACGGCGAGATGCTCCTGCTCAACATACCTCAATGGTCAATGATATTCGAATATATAGCTAATCTCGCATTCTGCTTCTTCGTCTACAAGTTCAGTAAGAGAAGCCTATTTGTCCTTGTATGCGCCTTTGCTCTGCTCCTCATAGATAGCGCACTAACTCTCAACATCTTCGGTATGCTCCAACCTCACGACTATCCATGCTCCATCAATGCAGGCTGGTCCTTCACCTCCGAGCATTTTTACATCGGTATAGCCAGAGTGGGGTATTCTTTCTTTGTCGGGCTGCTCATGTATCGACTCATCAATCCAGCCCAGCCTCACTCCATTCCAAGCAAATACAGCCCCACCCTCACCTTTGCCCTCTGCTCCCTGATTGTCATAGCCGTGGTATGCATCGAACAGATAGGGGGCTATGAGCGCCCCATCTACGACGGCATATTCAATTTAGTTTGCGTCATGGCTCTGTTCCCCCTTACCGTCTACATAGGCGCAAAACCCGCCACCACAGGAGGGCGTCTGGGCAAGGCCTGCGATTTTCTTGGCCGTATATCCTACCCTCTCTACCTCGCACACTACCCCATCGTCTACCTCTTCTTCGCATGGATAGACACCCATCACGGCTCACCCCTCAGCATCCAGGCCTTCGCTTCTGCCTCGACCTTTATCTTAAGCCTGCTCACGGCCTACGCAGCCATGATACTTTGGGACGAGCCTATCAGAAGATTTTTGAGATAAAAATTTAAAGACATCGCTCAGGAAAATCGAGTTAAAAATATTCTTTTACTTGTTTTTCCGCTCGCTAATTTGTAACTTTGCCTTCGAATTGAATATAACTGTAGTAAAATGAAGAAACTATTTTTATTGCTTATGCTGACGTTCTCTTTATTTGCATACGGCAGCAAACGCGATGACAGCAAGTACCTGAAAGGTGCAGTACCACAAGAGAATGGACTCATAGTCTTCAGCAAAACATTCAAGGTGAAAGGGGCAGAGAAGAATCAACTGCATCACAACCTATACCGTTTTGTGAAAGAGGAGCTCGTAGATAAAGGCATACCCAACTCTTCCAGTCGTATGCTCACCGAGGAGAAAGACCCCGCGAGTATTTCTGCCAAGGTCGAGGAATGGCTCGTCTTTACAAAGCGTTTCTTGAATCTCGACCAGACACGTCTGCGCTATCAGATTGATGTGGTGACCAAAGGCAATACCGTGACGATGCAAGTCAAACAAATATCATACCTCTACGAAGAAGAATGGGACGAGCTCCAGCCTACAGGACGCGGAGGCCGCATCATACGAGCTGAGGGGTGGATAGACGACGAAAGCGCCCTCGACAAGAAAGGCACCAAGCTCCTGCCACAAAGCGGAAAGTTCCGACGCAAGACCGTAGACCGCGTCCAAGCCATCTTTGCAGCAGCCATGGATACAATTGAGGGTAAGATCCAAAACGGCGAAATGACAAACAAGAATGAGACAATCAAGCCTAAACGTCAATTTATAGAAGAATAAACATCATAACTATGGACGATTGGAGAACCAGAGCCCGCCGTATTCTCAACAACATTTTCCTTATTTTGGCAGTCTGCGGTGTTGCCACATATTTCTCAGGCGAAGAAAATCACATGAATGGCATCATTCTTGTAGGCATATCAATGTGTTTCAAGATTGTAGAGTTAGGTATCAGGTTTCTCGGCTGACCACACATCAACGGACATTTTACATACACATTGAGACGAATATCAATCATTATAGTACACATTATTTTGGGCCTGCCATTGTGGGCCCAAAATGATAGCATCCCCTCAATGTCAGACACAGGCTGGGGACGCGACACCACCAACTACGAGAAGGAAATCCCCATAGGCCAATACATGTGGAGCATCGACGAGCGGCTTGGAGACATTAAGCCTGCCAGCGAGAACCCCGATACAGCCCTCCACAACTTCCAGAACTGGAGGTTCACCGACGGCATGAACGGTGAATACAATCACCTTGGTTCGGCAGGCTCACCCCGCATGTCTCGCATATACATCAACCGCAAGGAAGACTGGGAATTCATGTTTCAGACCCCACTCGACTACTTTGCCAAAGGCGTGGACAAGTTTCTGTTCACCAACACCAAGAGCCCCATCACCAACATAGCCTACCACCGCAACATCGGCAATCTCCAGACCGGACAAGATCGCGTCTACGCATATTTCGCCACCAATATCAACAAGAATGCAGGTCTCGGCTTCAAGCTCGACTACAACTACGCACGCGGCAGTTATCAATACACACAAAACAGCCAGTTCGGAGGAGTAGTCTACGGCTATTACCTCGGAGAGCGGTACAACATGCACGCCTACATCAACTTCAACCACCTCAAGCGAGCCGACAACGGAGGTATCCAAGACGATCGCTATATCGAAACTCCCGATGCGTTCTCGCGCACATTCTCCAGCCGTGACATCCCTGTCAATCTCCAAAACATCTACAACCGCGACGACAACCAGACCTATTACCTCACACACAGATACCACCTCGGTCACTACCGCATACTCGAGGTCGCCGATTCGCTCAAGCCCACACCACCCGGAGCTGACGAACTCTATTTCGCACTCGACGACTCCATACGTCAAGTCCTGGACAAAGACTCCCTCCAACGAGCCCTCGTCATCGACTCCCTACGCAAAGACTGGGAGTCAAAGCTTGTCCCCCCACGTGAGTTTATTCCCGTAGCCAGCATCATCCACACCTTCAAAGCCCGCAATCTCAAACACCAGTACTACGACCAGGACACAGGCAACGCATCCTTCTTCACCAACAACTACCGCTCTACTACCCACGAATCCGACGACGCAGCGATGCTCGGCTTCACCAATACCATAGGCCTCTCCATGAACGAAGGATTCCGTCGTTGGGTCAAGATGAGCATCACCCTATTTGCCACACATCAATACCGCCGTTATGGATTGTCAGCTATAGACCCCGACTCTGCATGGATGGACAACAAGGTCGAAAACGACTTTAGAGTAGGCGGTCAGATCAGCAAGACAAACGGCCGTCTCATACACTACAATATCAATGGAGACGTATGCCTCATCGGCACCAACGTTGGAGACTTCGACATCCAAGGCAATGCCGACCTCAACTTCAAACTCGGCAGGATAGACTCCTTGCGCTTGGAGACCTCAGCATACATCGTCAACCGACGCCCCACATACTTCCTACGACACTACAACAACTCCAACACCCGTTGGAACAACGACGACCTCTCTCGGCAAGTCAGCGCAGGAGTACGTGCCAACCTGTGGTACCAACGCACAAAGACACGCCTGTTCTTCGGCTTTGACAATATCAAAAACTACACTACCCTTGCCTACGCCAATACCCTCATAGACCAAGCCAATCTCGGCAGCACGATGCCTGAGCACTACACTCACGATACAAAGGTGTTGCAATATGACGGCAACGTCCAAGTACTCACCGCAGGCATCCAGCAAGAGCTGGCATGGAAGATCTTCCACCTCGACCTCGAAGGCACGTTCCAACACTCCACTCAAGGAGACATCCTCCCTTTGCCCAAATTCACAGCCTATGCCAACGCATACATAGTATTCCGTATAGCCAAGGTTCTGCGCGTACAGATGGGAGCAGACCTCAGGTACTTCACCACATACTGGGCTCCCGACTTTTCCCCCTCCTTAGGTATGTATGCCATCCAAGACACCAACTCCCCAAGAGTCAAAATAGGCAACTACCCCATCGTCAACGCATACGCCAACTTCCATCTCAAGCATTGCCGATTCTACATCGACGCCTCACACGTTAATGCTGGTGAGGGACGCTCATACTTAGTCCCACATCTCCCCATAGACCCCCTGACTATAAACATCGGACTGTCATGGAACTTTTTCAATTAGTTCATAAGTTTATGAGTAGGAAACGAAGTCCAAATCGTTCATGAGCGTTATGATGACCGAATGGGATAAAGACTAAAACACACATAGCAAAAAGAAAATCTAAACATAGCCTTAAAAACATGAAACAAATCAAATGGGGATTCATAGGTTGCGGCGAAGTCACCGAGCGCAAGAGCGGTCCGGCATTCTCACTCATCGAGGGCAGTAGCATCACGGCTGTCATGTCGCGTAGTTCCGACAAGGCACGCTCCTATGCCGACCGACACAATGTGCCCAAATGGTATACCGACGCCCAATCCCTCATCAACGACCCCTCAGTCAACGCAGTCTACATAGCCACCCCACCTTCCTCACACGCCACCTACGCCATCATGGCCATGAAGGCAGGCAAGCCCGTCTACGTTGAGAAGCCTCTCGCAGCCTCATACATAGACTGCCAGCGCGTCATACGCATCAGCCAGCAGACAGGAGTCCCTTGTTTCGTAGCATATTATCGTCGTTCCCTACCCTATTTTCAGAAAGTAAAAGAGCTCGTAGAAAACGACGTCATAGGCAAAGTAATCAACGTACAGATACGTTTCTCCGTACCACCCCGCGACCTTGACTACAACAAGACCAACCTCCCATGGCGAGTACAACGCGACATCGCAGGAGGCGGCTATTTCTACGACCTTGCCCCACACCAACTCGATTTGCTACAAGAGCTCTTTGGTCCTATAGTCCACGTGTCAGGATACAGCTCCAATCGTGGTGGCCTATACCAAAGCGAAGATACCGTAAGCGCCGCCTTTGCATTCAACGACGGAATGCCAGGCAGTGGTAGCTGGTGCTTTGTCGGACACGAAAGCGCGCGTACCGACCGTATCGAGCTCATCGGCGAAAAAGGTCAAATCTGTTTCTCTGTCTTCACCTACGACCCCATAGCCCTCCACACTTCCGAAGGACGTCAGGAAATCACCATCCCCAATCCCCCACACGTCCAGATGCCCTTAATCAACGAAGTCGTCAAGCATCTGCAAGGGCAAGGTGTCTGTACCTGCGATTGCGTATCAGCCACCTCTGTCAACTGGGTTATGGACAGAATACTCGGCAAGCTGTAAGTCATCCCATCAGCTACAACGTTCGCTCAACTCGAGCCAACGCATCTCCTTCTCGTCAAGCTCGGCCGTCAGCACAGGCAGACGCTTTGAGAGTTCCGTAATCTCCTCCACAGAAATAGAGCCAGACGACAGAGCCGCCTCTATACTCCTCTTTTCCTCAGTAAGAGCATCAATCTCCTTGTCAAGGTTTTCAAACTCGATACGCTCCTTGTAAGTAAGTCTCGGCTTCTGCTCACCCAACCTAGGCTTGAAGTTCTTAGCCGCAGTAGCAGGGGCTGCAGACGCTGCAGACGCTCTCTTAGTAGCAGAATCGTCCTCCACAGTCTTAGCAGCCATACGATATTGCGTATAGTTGCCAGGGTAGTCATCCACAAGCCCTTCCCCCTTGAATACAAGCAAATGATCCACCACCTTGTCCATAAAATAACGGTCGTGGCTCACGATGATGACACATCCCCTAAAGTCCTGCAGATACTGTTCCAGCACCTGAAGAGTAATTATATCCATATCGTTAGTAGGCTCATCGAGGATAAGGAAGTTAGGATTACGCATCAAGACAATACAAAGTTGCAGACGACGACGCTCACCCCCCGACAGTTTGTTGATATAGTTCTGTTGCTGCAGAGGGGTAAACATGAAATGCTGCAGAAACTGCATGGCACTCAGACGCCGTCCTCCCCCAAGGTCAACATATTCAGCCACCCTCTGCACAGCATCAATCACCTTCATACCATCATCAACTACAATCGATTCCTGACTGAAATAACCGAATCTCACCGTCTGACCTATTACGAAATGGCCACTATCTGGCTTTACAAGCCCGAGCAACATTTTAAGGAAAGTACTCTTGCCAGTACCATTGTTGCCTATAACCCCCATCTTCTCATAGCGCGAAAAAGTGTAGCAGAAATCCTTTAGAATGACCAAAGGCTCCCCGCCCTCACGCTCGAAAGCCTTGCATACATACTCAGCCTCAAATATCTTGCTGCCGATATAAGAATTGTTGAGACTCAAGCGCATCTTGTCCTCGTCCACCCTCTGTTTAGCCTTTTTCTCCAGTTCATAGAAAGCCTCCTCGCGATAGCGCGCCTTGTGCGAACGCGCCTGAGGAGTAGAACGCATCCATTCCAACTCCGTACGATACAGATTGTTGGCACGAGCTATCTCTGCACGCATATTGTCAACACGTTCCTGTCGCTTTTCCAGATAGTAAGCATAGTTGCCACGATAAGTATACAAGGTCTTGTTGTCCATCTCCACAATCAAATTACATACCCTGTCGAGAAAATACCTGTCGTGAGTCACCATCAGCAAAGTCATACACCTGCGAGAGAGATAACCCTCAAGCCATTCAATCATATCGAGGTCAAGATGATTGGTAGGCTCGTCCAAGACAAGCAAGTCAGGATTCTGAATAAGCACATTGGCCAAAGCCACCCTCTTGAGCTGGCCGCCCGACAATACCGAAAGCCTTCGCCCCGTATCGTGAATATCGAGCTTACCCAATATCTGCTTGCTCCTCACCTCCAGCTCCATAGCCTCCTCCGAATCATTATTATCCACTTGAGCATGCCAGAAACACGCCTCCATCACAGTCATATCCATCGGAAATACCGGCATTTGAGGCAAATACCCCACACGCAAGCCATTGCGCAAGATTACCTCACCCCCATCAGCACTGTCCCTTCCCGTCAGGATATTGAGTAAAGTCGTCTTGCCTGTCCCGTTCTGAGCTATTAGCCCCACTCTCTGCCCCTCAGCAATAGATAAACAGATATCCTCAAATAACGTCTTGTCGCCCACCCTGCGCGTCAAGTTATTAGCCTGCAAATACACGTTAGATTTCATATCTTTGCGAAAACAACCGAATTTTTCTGCAAATTTAATACACTTCCGCGATAAAAAAGAATCATAGACAATCTTTTTTGAAAAAAATGTTGTATCTTTGCAATGTAAAAAAGACACTGAGTGTCATTTTATTTTAAGAAAAAGATTTTTCCAAATATATATGCATACAAAGAGTCAATTAGAGTCCATGAGTATGGACGAATTGCAAGAATTGGCCAGCAAGATCGGAGCAGAGATGAGTCAAGACAAGCTCGAACTAATTTATAACATCATAGATAAGGAGAGCGAAATTGGTTCAACCACACAACCCGACGAAGAGGCCAAGCCCAAGAAGCGCGGACGAAAGTCCAAAGCCGAGAAAGAAGCCGAAGCAGCCAGTCAGGCAGCCGAAGAGACAGGAGCTTCACAACAAGCAGAAATCAAGCCTAAAAAACGCGGAAGAAAGTCCAAAGCCGAAAAAGAAGCCGAGGCAGCAGCTGCCGCAGCAAGTCAAGGACAGGCTACCCCATCCGCCCAGACCGAGGCAAGCCAGCCCGATGCCACGAGCGAAGCAGAGCCAAAGCCCAAGAAACGCGGGCGCAAATCCAAAGCCGAAAAAGAAGCCGAGGCAGCAGCCGCAGCCAAGAACAAACAGGACGATGCCACACAGACTTTCAGCATAGTCAAAGACATCAGACCCGTAGAGCTGCTCATCGCCGAACTCAAGGCTGGACAGACCGAGTCCAAGCCACTCCCGGAGCACAAAGACGAAGAGCAACCCAGAACTACAACCCCTCCACAACATCCCCGAGACGAGCAGAAATACAATTTTGGTACTAAGGTAGAGTTTGAAGGCGTACTCGAGATTAACAACGACAACTCCAACGGCTTCCTTCGCTCATCCGATTTCAACTATATGCCGTCACCTGACGATGTACTCATCACCCACCAGCAAATCAAGCAATACGGACTCAAGACAGGCGATGTCGTGCGTGGTTATATACAGATACCCGCAGACAAGTACTTCACGATGAACACAATCAAGAGCGTCAACAACCTCGATCCGCAAGTGATTCGCGACCGCTCCCCATTCGAAAACCTTACCCCCCTCTTTCCCGAAGAAAAATTCAACCTCTGCACAGGCAAAGGCGACCCCATGAGCGTCCGTATGGTAGACCTCTTCGCCCCCATAGGCAAAGGCCAGCGCGCACTCATCGTAGCGCAGCCCAAGACAGGTAAGACCATGCTCATGAAGGACATTGCCAACGCCATTGCCCGAAATCACCCCGAAGTCTACATGATGATGCTCCTCGTCGACGAACGCCCCGAAGAAGTTACCGACATGGCCCGTACTGTCAAGGCCGAAGTCATATCGTCCACCTTCGACGAGCCTGCAGAGCGACACGTACGCATCGCAAACATAGTATTAGAAAAAGCCAAACGACTTGTCGAGTGCGGACACGATGTAGTCATCTTCCTCGACAGCATCACACGTCTTGCACGCGCCTACAACACCGTAGCCCCATCGAGCGGCAAAGTCCTATCGGGAGGTGTCGAAGCCAGCGCTATGCACAAACCCAAGAGATTCTTCGGCGCAGCACGCAACATCGAGGGAGGCGGCTCTCTAACCATAATAGCTACCGCCCTCACCGATACAGGCAGTAAGATGGACGAAGTCATCTTCGAAGAGTTCAAAGGCACAGGCAACATGGAGCTCCAGCTCGACCGTATGCTCGCCAACAAGCGTATCTTCCCCGCCATCAACATCGTACAGTCAAGTACACGTCGCGATGACCTGCTCCAAGACAAGCGTACTCTCGACCGCATGTGGATACTCCGCAAGTTTCTCTCAGACATGAATCCTATTGAAGCCATGACCGAGATGAAGCAACGCGTAGAGAACACAGAAGACAACGAGGCATTCCTCGAATCCATGAACCATTAGGCTAACCACACCACAATATTACTACGAGGGCTGATTTCAGCATGAAGTGACCCCAAAAAGTTAGACAAATTATTAACTATCCTATTTGAGAAAGAGTTCGGTATTGCACCGGACTCTTTCCTTTTAAC
>CALZLQ010000034.1 GCA_945788385.1 uncultured Prevotellaceae bacterium | reverse complement strand
CTTCGTTCAGGACGATATTGTCTGACTTGGGCAGATACATGGTTCTCTCGGTATTGAAATTGTCTATACCAACATTGTTGGAATATACAACTCCATCAGCCGTGAATGAGAATGAGCCCACCAATTTATTCATCGCACTTGGTTCGCCCTCACAGTTGAGTTTCAGAGTCAAGGGATCACCGATAAGTACCACACGCCAAGTAGCGCCACCATCAGTCGCTGCAAAGTACTTGATGTCATTGCCTGCGCCACCGTGCATATTGAAACTTTGGTTCTCATTGCCCGTAGGTACTATCAGATAGCCGGCATTATCGCCAGTCTTCATGATTAACTTGTATGTGCTGTTTGCTCCCTCTGCCACGACAGCTGTATTCTGATTGTTGTCGGCCGAGCCAAAGTAGGTCTGCTTTACCTTGCTGTAAAGCTTAAACGACTCAGCGCTGCCTACCATGGCAAACAGTTCGCTCTCATTCGTCAGGCTGCTCAGACCAGAATGCAGGTTGGCCGCATCATCAGCCCAAATAGCATAATTACTATTGCGTACATTGTGTATACGTACCCACTTGGCATTGCCAGCCTCATATTCAGCCTCAGTGGTAAAGAAAGCAGGAGAAAGAGTGGCAGTCACAGTAGCGTCATTCTGGCCGTCCCACTCCGTAGCAGACAGCGTCACATCATAGCCGCTGGCCTTTACTGATATCGAGCGGTTATCAACGTACTTACCTTTCTTAAACAAATATGTCACCGTAGAGCCATACTTCGTTTCGCCATTCCAAGTAAACTGGGCATTAACCGCAGGATTGGTCACCAATGTGAGCGTAGAATACGATTCTTTAATCTCATTGATGGCTACATTTATCTCGCTCGTAGTCAAAGCTGTATCAAACACATAGAACTCGGTGATGGCGTCCACCACAGCAGCATCTATAATGACATTCATATACTTATGCTCAGCACCGCCCGTTTTAAGAGCCGCAGCACTATGCAGTGTCTCTACACCATCTATATATACACGGGTGCCATAAGAGTTATCACTCTGACCTACAGCCACAGCGATGATATGCTTGCCCGTGGGCAACACTCCAGTAATGAGATTAGCCCATGCATCGCCTCCCCACGTACCTTGCAACTTGGTCTCAGCTGTTACGCCCAGGCCAATATTGCCAGGCACGCTGCGAGCCTCGGTGGTACTCCAAGTGAAGATGTGCTGAAAACTCGTGGGAGTAGCCAGATTGATACTGAATATGACGGTAGAGAGGGGGCGGTCTTTGCTGCCATCGCTACCGAGAGATGCTACGCCGTCAGTATTGTTGATAATAAGGTTGCCCTCAGCATCCTTCTTGATAGACGATGCACCATTGTCATCTGCGTCAAGTGCGGTAGCAACTGAGAGATCGAGCGAAGCTGCTATTGCATTGACCAACACGGGGTCTGGTTCAGGCTCTGGCTCTTCGGGAGTATCACCTCCGCCACTCTCACCACCTTCGCCAGGATTACTCAGTACAAACTTTACTGCAGGCATAAAACTTTTCTCCCAGCTGTTGAGGGTTTTGCTCTTGTAAGTACCATCGCCTGATGGTAGACTCTGATTACTGAACATACGCAATGAAATACTCACCGCAGCAGACTTGTAACCATCGAATGAAGAAATTGCATCAGCAGTGGCATCGGCACGCACAAAAAGGAACTGGTACTGCTGGCTCTTGTTGAGAGTTACATCCGTGAAAGTGAAATCCATTGAAACTGAATTGTCATTTCCACAATTCTGATAAGCATTGCTATTGTCAGACAGAGCTACGAATTGCCCTGTCGTAGCATCAGCAGAATACTGATAGATAGCCACCTTAAAATCAGAGCCGCTACCACCTGCTGTACGGCCATAAATACTTAATGTCTGGAGATTGACTTCGTCAGCCATTTCATCGCCAGAAGCGCTGTAGAAAGTATCTGTCAGCTTGGCAGTAAAGCCATAGTAACTATTACCATTGTTGTTCATCACTGTGGTAATAGTCGTAATGGCCCACATCACTCCGACACTGCACAGAATCACAGAAAGAAGTAGATAGAGTCTTCTCATAAGATTTGATTAGTTAGTTAATACATTTAGGTTAAACACAGCACAAAGTTACAGATTTTTTTGACTTTAACGTACTTATTTTCGAGAAATAGCAAAAAAAATCTGTAAAGTCTGACGAAGAGGTCGGCATGATACCCAAAAGAAGCACTATACGAGGATATACAAAAATGTCAGAGTCAGCACAAGCAGCACTATATACATATCGTCGCAGGAATAGCCCGATTTGGTATAGGCACAGCTGTAGTACCTATGTGCGCCCGACATGAAGTAGTGTCGGATATAGCGCATTGCCACATAGACAGCAAAGGATATAATTGTCGAGATAAGCGTCATAACCACTACCAATATGGCTGTCATGGGCAATGCAAATACCGAACTCATTGTGCCCAATATTGCAGCCAAGGACAATGCAACAGTGGTTGGGGCATGGCGATATACGAGCGATAGAAAAACGGCACATGATGTCAACGCCACACATGTGGACGAGGTGTGAATGTCTATGATAGGCATGGCCGACATCGTGCTGACTGCCAAGGATAGAAGCAGTGATACACTGGTCAGTATCGCCTCTCCGACAGAACGATCACGAAATATGACTATGATGGCAGTCAAAAGCGAGGGAACCCAGACTACAAGGTGGTTTGCACATGTGAGTATCTCGTGAACAAAATAGTTGTCCGTATTCTGTACCAAGGTTTGTATGAAGGTATTTATTTCAGTCATGTGTGTGTACTGGTATCAAATGGTTTCGAACACGTCCTTGCGGACCCACCCTACCTTGCCATCGGCTATGACTACTTCTACCCAATCGCGTAGGGTGTTGTCGCGTATGACGATTTTGGTACCTTCGTGTATGACGAAGAGGTCAGTGCCCGACTTGTCAGGAGTACTCTTGACCACTACGGCTGGCGACATGATGATGCCCTCCATGCGGTTATCGTTGCGCGAGCGGAGACTCCACGCCATGATATTGAACAGTATGACGAACAGCAATGACAGCATTGAGCCAAAGAAACTTATCTTGCGCCACATGATGCCAGAGAGGTATATATACGCCCCAAACAATACGAGCATCACGGCAAAGGCCGCCGTGGCGAGGTATGCCCATTGGCTTACCGAGAGGCTGAGCATCAGACTATTCCACCAGGATATGAAAAACATCTCGTGGCGCGGTGTAATGCGGTCTATGGTCTTGGAGCGTGCCATATCGAGGTTGAAGCGTATATCGTCGTCTGACGGGTCGAGTCTGGCTGCACGCTCAAACCATAGTACAGACTTGGCAATGTTGTCCATACGGTAGTATGTACAGCCGAGGTTGTAGCTGACGATGCTGCTCTCGCCCATCTTGCTGAGTTTCAGATAGCATTGTTCTGCCTTTCTGTAATCTCCTTTGGAATATGCAGCATCAGCAGTCTTCTTGAGCCCGGCTGCATCTGCAGCTGAGATTGCAAGACTGACCAGCATGGTCAGTATGATTATGGCGTACTTCTTCATACTTTCAATCTACAATTTGCAATTTTCTATTCTTGATATGGCAGCCTGTGCCGATTCGAATATCTTCTCCATATTTGATGCCGGGTCGCCTGGGGCAAAGCGTGCGAACTCGCAGTCCGAGAGAACCGCCATGTATTGCTGTACGGATTCCTCGTCGACACCACGCTGTGTGAGCCCTGCCGCCACGTTGTCCTTATTGAGATCGGCAACAGGCAGATTAAGTTTATCGGCAGCATATCCCATGAGCGCACGCAGTGTCTCATCGTAGAACGCGCCAGAATCCTTGCTTTTGAGCAACTTTGAGGCCTGCTTCAATCGTTTGGTCGCTGCCTTGGAAGCCCGTTTCGTACGGCGTCGTGCTATATCAGCATTGGCCTTGGCCTGTCGACGGAATACAGCCAACACAAGTGCGAAGACTGCCGACAAGGCAAGGAGGTTGCCAAAATATCTCCATGTCGCGAAATAATTATCAGCATGAGGGACTATGTCTGCCTCAGCCTGCTTAATATAGTGTATATCGTTAGAGAGTACCTTTAGGTCTTCTTTGTCAGGAGCGGACACACGACTTCCACCCTTGCTCTTAGCCACACTGATGGTAAACGGCTCAGACTTGAGGGTCTTATACTGCCTTGTCTCTGGGTCAAAATAGGTAAATTCGACAGGGTCTATATCAAACTTTCCCCCATGGCGAGGCACGATGACATAGTCGTATATCACGTTACCCTTTGCTCCCGAAGAGGCAATAGAGGTCTTGTCAGACTGTTTGGGAGTATAGACCTCAAAATCCTTGGGGAATTCCACCTTGGGTGCCTGCATCAACTTCATGTTGCCATGTCCAGACACGACCATACGGAGTGATGCTGCATCATTGGCATTGACCTGATCGGGAGTGAGCGATGCAGATATGCTGAATTGCCCCACTGCTCCCGAGAAGTTGGCAGGACGCGGTGTGGGAAGCGGACTGACATTGATTGCCAACTCAGGAGTCTTTATAGTCTTCTTGACGAGCTGGGCAAGCGAGCCCCCACTGAAGAAAATATCAAAGGGGTCTGCACTCTGGTTGATGATTTCAACCTCAGCATCGAATGATACGCTTGGTATGACAAGTTTGCCGCTCTTCTGCGGGAAAAGTACATACTGACGCCACACTGCAGTGCCATAATTGCGTCCGTCGTGCCGCTCGTGCTTGAGCGTCATCTGCGACTTGCTGTCGAGCTCCTGACAATGGAATCCATCCAGTTCGGGCATCTCGCCCGACAGTTGTCGCACGTTGACGAGAGTATACAACTTGTAGGTGAGCAATACAGCTTCCTGCTCATATACACTTGTTTTGTTGGCTGTGACCGTGATAAATATATCACTATTGCTGACTCCACGTGGTGTCTGCTGATGTCGCTGGCTATTGCCTGACTGCCCTCCCTGAGTATTCGCTCCGCCCCCCTGAGACGGGCTTGATGCTGGATACACTTGAATAGTTGCAGTCTGGCTCCTTATACTCTTTCCGTTTGAGACGACAGTAGCTACAGGGAGTTTGAAGGTACCTTCTTTCTGGGCAAGCAGCGTGTAGGTAAAAGTCATGCTCGATGACTGCGTAGTCTTGCCGTTGACCATCGAGAACGAACTCTGCGAACTGGTAGAGGGACCATATAGCACTTCAAAGCCCGGAAAATCATCGACCTTTATGTCATCCACGTCCTGAGTATTGAGTACATAACTTACACGTATCCTCTGCCCCACCTCACAGTGTTGTGGAGCCTGGATTCTGAGAGTCTGGCACCACGCTGTGATACCAACGAGAGAAAAAACTAAAAGACTGATTGATTTCTGTCTAAGCATTTTCTTTATTTCCTGATTATATAATTAATTTAGGTCCTACCACTGTTTGAGCAAACGTTTTCGGTTGCTCTGTTGCTGTTGCTTGCGGACTTTCTCTTGCGTATCCTTCTCGCGTTGCATTGCCGCCTTCAGCATTTGCTCAGCATTCTCGCGCGACATCTCAGGCTGTTGTTGCTGCTGCTGTTGTTGCTGCTCTTTCTTTTTCTCCTCCTGATCCTTTTTGTCTTGTTGCTGTTGTTGCTGTTGTTGCTGCTGTTGCTGCTTGTTGTCCTTGTCCTGATTGTTATCGTCTTGGTTGTTGTCGTTCTGCTGGTCCTTCAGTTGTCGCTGGCACAGGACATAGTTGTAGCGTGTCTCATCGTTTGAAGGGTCGTGGCGCAGCGACTGCTTGTAGCACTCTATAGCCTTGTCAAACTGCTTGGCAGACTGCAGTATCACCCCCATATTGTGATAGATGTCGCTCAGACGCCTGCTGTCCTTCTCCAGGCGCGAAGCCTGCTCGTATTCCTTCATAGCATCCTGGACCTTACCGCCAAGCAGCAAAGCATTGCCCATATTGTAGTGGGCTATGGCACAAGAGGGATTGTATTCGATGGCCTTCTTGTATTGGACTATGGCCTTGTCCAAGTTTTTCTGCCGATCAACAGAATCACGCAATAAGCGATTGCCCCGACGTACGAAATCCCGGTCATTCTGAGCGTTGAGAACAGAGACTCCCACCACTACCATTGCTATCAGTATCAGAAATTTCTTCATATTTCTATCATGCGGCTTAATTTTTCCTTTCGAAGAAGGTAAATCTCTGCAGGACGTGGTTCTCACGTTCGAGTATTACTATATCTGCAAGCAGAAGTATCAGGCTGAGTATGAGAAAGCCCTGAAATTGCTCGTCAAACTCGCTGTACATCTCAGTCTCAAGGGTCGATTTTGAAAGCTGGTCGACATAGGCATCAAGCTTCTCCTGAGCAGAACTGCTGTTGTCGACATAGATATAATGCCCCATACCTGCGTTCGCAATCTCCCTACACATCTCCTCATTGAGTTTAGACACCACAGTATTGCCCTCATTGTCGATGATATACTGACCTGTCCCGGGGATTGGCACCGGAGCACCTGTAGGTTCGCCTACACCGAGTACATAGACGCGTATTCCCGCCTTAGCCACCTCTTTGGCTGCCTCAACGGCACCTCCCTCGTTATCTTCGCCATCGGTAATCAGGAAAATGGCTCTCGACACTCCATCCTGCCGTGTGAAACTACGCTGAGCCAGACGGATTGCTGCCGCTATATCCGTACCCTGCACATCAATCATCGACGGAGATATGGTCTCAAGAAACATCTTGGCAGAGACATAGTCGCTGGTGATAGGCAGCTGATTGAAAGCTTCACCTGCATATATGATAAGTCCTACCTTGTCATCGACCATATTGTCTACAAGGTTGCTGACCAGCATCTTGGACTTTTCGAGACGTGAAGGACGCACATCCTCGGCAAGCATACTGTTGCTGACATCAAGGGCAATTATTGCCTCTATGCCGTTGCGCTCACGCTTCTCGATGCGAGTACCGAACTGAGGGCGTGCCAAGGCCAACACCATACATATATACGATGATGCAAGAAACCAAAATTTCACCTCACGCCTTATGGCAGAGACGTCTTTCGTGAGATTGCGCAACAATGCCCACTCGCCGTACCTGCGCATTGCCCTTCTTCGGCGATAAGTCCATACATAGTGGAGCAACGCAGCAATGGGCACTGCGAGCAACAACAACAGATATTCAGGATTCTCAAATCTAAACATAGCTATGGTATTCTCTTCAAAATGGTAGCACGCATCAGCAACTCCAAGAGCAATGCAAGTACAGCAATCCACACGAACATCTGATAGGCTTCATAACGCTTGGAATACTGTCTTACTTTCATGCGTGTCTTTTCCAACTTATCTATCTCCTGGTATACCTCGCGGAGCTTTTCCGTGTTTGTGGCGCGATATGTCGAAGCATCAGTCTTGGCAGAAATCTGAGACAATATGCGCGTATCTATCTCGACCGGGATATTGACATACTCCTTGCGTCCTGCCACCATCATTGGGTAAGGAGCTGTGCCATTGGTACCTACGGCGATGGTATATACACGTATACCGAAACTCTTGGCTATGTCGGCAGCCGTATTAGGCGAAATCTCACCTCGATTATTAGTACCGTCTGTGAGCAAAATTACGACCTTACTCTTTGCCTTTGAATCCTTGAGTCGCGTAATGGCATTAGCCAGTCCCATACCAATGGCTGTGCCATCATCTATCATGCCACGCTCCACCATATTGCAGTCCATACCCTTGAGCAGATTGAGCAACACAGCATGGTCTGTAGTCATAGGACACTGGGTATAGGCCTCACCGGCAAAGACTGTCAGGCCAATATTGTCGTTCTCACGTCCATTGATAAACTCGAGAGCCACATTCTTGGCAGCCTCCACACGATTAGGTTTCAGATCCTCAGCAAGCATACTCGTAGACACGTCCATACACAGCATGATATCAATACCCTCGATGCTCTTGTTTGTCCACGAGTTAGATGTCTGAGGCCGCGCCAAGGCACACACCGACGTCACGATGATGACGATGTTGAGCAAAAACGGAACATGTTGCAACCACACCCTCCATGTCTTGGGAGCACGGGCAAAGGCTACAGTCGACCCGACCCTAAGTGAGGGGCGCAACCTCCTGTGCTTGAGCACATACCATACCACGTAAGGTATGATACCCGCGAGCAGTACAAAATATATAGGATTCTGAAATTCCATACGTATCAAGCTAACAAATCATATAATCTCCATACTATCCATACAAGAGTACCTATTGCGGCAACTGCCCCCAAAGTCATAATCATACGCATTGCGATGACCCTATTCAGGCGCTCCTTGTCAGTCTCCTTCACTACCTCCGGCTCAGGCTTGGCATTGGGATCCGACTCAAGCTTAGTCTCATTGACATACTGCAAAGCATAATACAGATTGGCATCGTTCTCGTTTATCTGGGTAGTCCACTTTGCAAACTTGACCAAATCAGCAGTGCGGAATATCTCACGGAGCTCGTCAAGAGATTTTTCGTCTCCATCTGCCACAAGCCTTTCGATTATCTCGGTCGAAGTCATTTCCATTGCCGAGAATCCATACCTGTCCTGTATGTATGTACGCAGCGTGTCAGTCAGGCTGGTATAGTACTCCTTGCTGTCTTCCTGGGCCCACTGCCTGCTATCCTTGAGGTGCTTGATTTGCGATATGGCCACCTCATGGGCAGGAATCTTCTTCTTGCGACGCACGAGGCGCACGATAGGTTTGCCTGAGCGTATGCGGTAGAAAAGCCAACCTATCAGACCAGCACACAAGCACACGAGCACGGCACCATAGGTGATACCCTTAAAATCATCCCAACACAAGGGGACATTCTGAATCTCACGGGGAGGAAAGAACGCGTCGGTATGCAACGTATCCACATCGATGGTGTGCACCTTCAATGCCAACTGATTGGACTGCAATTTTTGCTTGCCGACTATCACTGACAATGGAGGTATATAGTAGAGCGAAGAGTCCCAGGCTGTTATGATATATCGTTGGGACACCTGCCACTGTTTGCCCCCGTTCAGCTCTACGGTATCAGCCTTGGAAACACTGACTATCTCCAAATCAGGCAGGAGCAAGTCGCCAGGCTTCAGCCCCGGCATCTGATGCTTCTCACCCTTTGGCATCGATACAACGAGTTCTATCCCGTCCTGCTGGCCCACATACATCCAAACGCTATCAATCTTGGCAGTCACCGTGACCTGAGCTATGGCACAAATGCAACTTGCAAATATCGAGAGAAATATGAACAGACGTCTTGTATACACTTTTCTTGTCGTATTTTAAAATTTCAGATTTCAAGCTCTACCCTTAAACATACGCATCAGAGCTGACACATAATCTTCGTCCGTGCGCACACTGACCGTATCCACACCGCTACGCTGGAATGTATCCTGCAAGCGTCCCTGCAAGGCACGCCACCACGCAGACTGGAGCCGACGCACCTTCTTGCTGCTCGTATCTATGAGCATCTCCTCTCCCGTCTCAGCGTCGCATACGCTCATCAGACCCACATCGGGCAACTCCTGAAGCCTGCGGTCATACACCTGCAGAGCTATGACATCGTGCTTGCGTGCAGCGATGGTCAGCGGCAGTCGAAAGTCCTTTTCGTCGACAAAGTCACTCAACACAAACGCCGTGCAACGACGTTTCATCACCTGTGTGAGAAACTCCACAGCCTGCGCCACATCAGTCCTGCGGCTCTGAGGTTGAAACTCAAGCAACTCCCTGATGATATACAAGATATGCTTGCGTCCTTTCTTGGGAGGAATGAATTTTTCGATCCGGTCCGAAAAGAAGACCACACCTATTTTGTCGTTGTTCTGTATTGCGCTAAATGCGAGCGTTGCCGCAATCTCCGTCAGCATCTGACGTTGCGTCTGTCTGACTGAGCCGAACTCAAGACTGCCGCTGACATCAACCAGGAGCATCACGGTGAGCTCACGTTCCTCCTCAAAAACCTTGACATAAGGCTTGCCGAAACGGGCCGTGACATTCCATTCGATATCCCTTATATCATCGCCATACTGATACTCGCGTACCTCAGCAAAGGCCATACCCCTACCCTTGAATGCAGAGTGATACTCGCCGGCAAAGATATTGTTGCTCAGGCCCTTTGTCTTGATTTCTATCTGGCGGACCCTTCTAAGTATCTCAGATGTCTCCATCTTCTATCCACTCACGTGTCCCCACAGGCATCAGGGCACCTCAACCTTATTTATTATCTTGCTTATAATCTCTTCAGAAGTAACGTTTGCAGCCTCAGCCTCATACGTCAGTCCGAGTCGGTGGCGCAACACATCGTGGGCGATGGCCCTGACATCCTCAGGGATGACATAGCCCCTGCGCTTGATGAAAGCGTATGCCCGTGCAGCGAGTGCAAGGTTGATACTTGCACGCGGACTTGCGCCAAACTCGATATAGTCCTTGACCTCAGACATACCATACTTGTCCGGATAACGCGTGGCAAACACTATATCGGCTATATACTGTTCTATTTTCTCATCGAGATAAACCTTACGTACCACAGCGCGAGCCTCGACGATGTCGTTTGTAGTCATGACGGGAGTCACCTTGGCTCTCTCACCCATGATATTCTGACGAATGATGAGCTTCTCCTCATCAAGTTTCGGATAATCTATCACCACTTTCAGCATGAAACGATCGACCTGTGCCTCAGGCAAAGGGTATGTACCCTCCTGCTCGATAGGATTTTGCGTGGCAAGCACGAGGAATGGCTTCGGCAAAGCGAATGTCTCCTTGCCGATAGTGACCTGACGTTCCTGCATAGCCTCAAGCAAAGCACTCTGCACCTTGGCAGGAGCGCGGTTTATCTCGTCGGCAAGAACGAAATTGGCAAAGACAGGACCCTTTTCCACCATAAAGCGACTCTCCTTCTGAGAGTAAATCATCGTACCTATGACATCGGCAGGGAGCAAGTCAGGAGTAAACTGTATACGGCTGAACTGAGCGTCGACCAATGATGCCAACGTCTTGATAGCCTGAGTCTTGGCTAAGCCTGGCACACCCTCAAGCAACACGTGCCCGTCGCTGAGCAAGCCGATGAGCAGACTCTCTACCAAATGTTTCTGACCCACGATGACCTGCGACATCCCCGTCTGCAGGTTAGTAACGAATGCGCTCTGACGTTCGATTTCCTCGTTCAGCGCGCGAATATCAAATGAATTCATACAAGCTGATTAAAAATTTTCTGCAAAGATAAAAAAATTCCCACTCATACCCGAATAGTACATATTAAATATCCTTGCAGATTTTTAAAAGTGTGTTAATATTTCCT
>CALZLQ010000033.1 GCA_945788385.1 uncultured Prevotellaceae bacterium | reverse complement strand
AGGGCGCGACCGAGGGTGGCTTCGTCGGTGTATTGGAGTTCGTCGTTTTGGGCTACGCCGCGTGCTATGACTGTGATGTTGAGGGGGTGGGGTAGCTGGAGGGCGTTGAGACGACGGTAGATGAAGTAGTTGGTGGTGTCGCCTTCCATCGTGGGTGAGAGGGCGAGGATTATCTCGTTGATGTTGCCACTTTGGGCTCTCTCTGTGAGGCTTTGGATATGGAGGTTGCTGGGTCCTATGCCTTCCATGGGGCTGATGACTCCGCCGAGCACGTGGTATAGGCCATGGTACATGCCTGTGGCTTCGATGGCCATGACGTCTTGTATATTCTCGACGACGCATATCGTGGTGGTGTCTCGCTTGGGGTTGGAGCATATTTCACACAGGTCTGTGTCGGAGATGCTGTGGCAGACCTTGCAGTACTTGATGTCGTGTCGGAGCATGGTCAGTGCCTGGGCCAAGGCGTCGGTCTGGGCTGCGTCTTGGCGGAGTAGGTGCAGGACGAGCCTGAGTGCGCTTTTTCTGCCTATGCCGGGGAGATTGGATACTTCGTCGACAGCGCGGGCGAGGAGCTTGGAAGAGAAATTCTGTTGCATCGCGGTCTATGGGGTTAGAGCTTCCCTTTGCTGCTGGGGAGATTGAAATGCTCGATGTCGCGCTTTACTGCCATCTTGAGGGCGCGGGCGAGCGCCTTGAAGATGCCTTCTATCTTGTGGTGCTCATTGGTGCCTTCGGCTTTGATGTTGAGATTCATCTGGGCTGAGTCGCTGAGACTCTTGAAGAAGTGCAGGAACATCTCGGTGGGCATCTCTCCTATCTTTTCGCGATGGAACTCTGCGTCCCATACTAACCAGGGGCGTCCTCCAAAGTCAAGTGCTACTTGGCATAGGCAATCGTCCATGGGCAGGCAGTAGCCGTAGCGTTCGATGCCGCGCTTGTCTCCGAGGGCTTGGCGGAGGCATTGGCCGAGGGCAAGGGCGACGTCTTCGATGGTGTGATGCTCGTCGACGTGGAGGTCGCCTGTGCATTGTATGGTGAGGTCTATGTTGCCGTGTCGGGCTATCTGGTGAAGCATGTGGTCGAAGAAGCCTAAGCCTGTGTGGATAGTGCTCTCTCCGTTGCCGTCAAGACCTACGCGGACGTAGATGTCGGTCTCGCTGGTGGTGCGGCGTACTTCGGCTCTGCGGTCGGAGGCAAAGAGTATCTCTGTGACTTTGTCCCAATCGGGGTAGAGGTATTTGCAACCGAGATTTTGGGCTAATTGGCGATCGCTGTCACGGTCGCCGATGACGTAGCTCGATGCAAGGTCTACTGCAGGATTGTCGATGTATTCGGTGAGCATCGCCGTGCCTGGCTTGCGTGTGGGAAGGTTGTCTTGGGGAAAGGAGCGGTCGATGTGTTGCTTGGCAAACTCGATGCCTTCGCCCTTGAGAATGTTGAGCATGAGATTGTGCGTGGGCCAAAAGTCTGACTCGGGGTAGGAGGCGGTGCCGAGTCCGTCTTGGTTGCTGACGAGTACGAATTCGTAGTCGGTGTGGCGTGAGAGAAAGGAGAGTGCCCGTATGGCTCCGGGGAGAAACTCAAACTTGTCGTATGAGTCTATCTGTTCGTCTGCCGGCTCTTTGAGTATGGTGCCGTCGCGGTCGATGAAGAGTATTCTTTTCATGGTCGTGGTTTATCTGAAGCTGCGGAGCGCTCCGAGCAACTCGCTGTTTTCGTCGCGTGTGCCTATGGTGATGCGGAGACAGTTTTCGCAGAGTTTGACTTGGTTGCGATTGCGTGTGACTATTCCCTTGTCGATAAGGTAATTATATATGGTGTCTGCATCTGTTACTTTAACTAAAATAAAGTTTGCAGAGCTGGGGTATACTTGCTTGACTATAGGGAGTTCGGCAAGGCATGGCTGCATGTGCTGGCGTTCGCTGAGTATGTCGGCAATCCAGCGCTCGACCTTGAGCATATTGTCGAGGAGCTCGATGGCGGCCTGCTGTGTGGGCTTGCTGACGTTGTAGGGGTATTTGACTTTGTTGAACAAGGCGATGATTTCGCTTGAAGCAAATGCCATGCCGAGGCGTATGCCTGCGCTTGCCCATGCCTTGGAGAAGGTGTTGAGTACTATCATATTGGGCAGGCGTGTCACGAATTGGCGCAGGGGGGTGAGTGGCGAGAAGTCGCTATATGCTTCGTCGATTACCACTATACCTTGAAACTCGGCGAGTATGCGCTGTATCTCGGCACGGTCCATGTCGTTGCCCGTGGGATTGTTGGGGCTGCATATCCATATCACTTTGGTGTGCTCGTCGGTGGCGGCAAGGAGGTCTGTGGCTGACATGGCGTAGGTGGTCGAGAGCTGTACTGGGCGATACTCGACATTGTTGATGTCTGCACATACTTTATACATGCCGTAAGTAGGCTCGATGGCTACGACATTGTCGACTCCAGGTTCGCAGAAGATGCGGTAGATAAGGTCTATGGCTTCGTCGCTGCCGTTGCCGAGGAATATGTTTTCGACGGGAAGATTCTTCAGTGGCGAGATGCGTGACTTTAGTTCTTCCTGCAGAGGGTCTGGGTAGCGGTTGAGGGGACTGTGGTAGGGACTTTCGTTGGCATCAAGGTAGACGTGGGCTTCGCGACCTTTGAATTCGTCGCGTGCACAACTGTATGGCTTGAGAGCCCAGATATTGGGGCGTACGAGTTGTTGAAGTGGTTTCATCTCTGTCGTATATTGGTATGGGTGTTATTTGGCGAGGGCTGCGATACGGTAGGTCATGGCTTGCTTGTGGGCGTCGAGGCTTTCTGCCTGTGCCATTAGCTCGACGGTGTGACCTATGCTTCTTACTCCTTCGGCAGTAAGATTCTGGAATGTAATCTTACGGCAGAAACTATCGAGGTTTACTCCGCTATAGGCTTTGGCATAGCCGCTCGTGGGGAGGGTGTGATTGGTGCCGCTTGCATAGTCGCCGGCGCTCTCGCAGCTGTAGTGTCCGAGGAAGACGCTTCCTGCATTGATGATGCGCGAGGTATAGGAAAGGGCGTCGTCCATGGCAAGAATGAGATGCTCGGGGGCGTATTCGTTGCAGATGTCAAAGGCTTCGTCTATGTCGCGCAAGACAATAATCTTGCTGTGCTCAATGGCTTGGGCTGCTATCTCTTGACGGGGCAGTAGTGAAAGCTGGCGTTCTACCTCTGCACTGACGGCTTGGGCTACCCGAGTGCTGTCGGTGAAGAGTATGCTCTGGGAGTCAGCGCCGTGTTCGGCCTGTGAGAGCAGGTCGGCGGCTACGAAGGTGGGATTGCAGGTCTCGTCTGCCACTATCGCTACTTCGCTTGGGCCTGCAGGCATATCTATGGCGACTTGGCCAAGGGATACTTGCTGCTTGGCACACATGACGAATTGGTTGCCGGGTCCGAATATCTTGCTGACTTTGGGGACGCTCTCCGTGCCATACGCCATAGCTCCAATGGCCTGTACTCCTCCGACCTTGTAGATTCGGCTCACTCCTGCTATTTGTGCTGCCACGAGTATGGCAGGGTGTAGTTTGCCTTCACGGTTGGGAGGAGAGCAGAGGATGATTTCGTCGCAGCCTGCTATCTTGGCAGGGGTGGCAAGCATGAGGACGGTGGAGAAGAGTGGGGCAGTACCTCCGGGGATATAGAGCCCGACTCGCTCAATGGCTACACTTTGTTGCCAACACTCTACGCCTGGTTGAGTCTCTACGCGAATGGGAGACATTTGTTGGGCTTGATGGAATCGCGCGATGTTGTCGTGAGCCTGTTGTATGGCATTGCGGAGCTCCGGAGTGACCAAATCGGAAGCCTCGGTCATCTCGGCAGGGCTTACGGCAAGGTCGTCGAGTTGCACCTTGTCGAACTTCAATTCGTAGCGACGTATGGCTTCATCTCCGTTTTGACGTATGTCGGCGAGGACCTGGGCTACGATGCTGTTGAGGTCGGAGGCATCGCGGTGAGGGCGAGCAAGCAAGGTGGCGTATTGGGCTTTGTCTGGGTTAATGATGATGTTCATAGTATCATTTTTTCGATAGGCATGACCAAAATTCCTTGTGCTCCCAACTCTTTGAGGCGTGAGATACGGTCCCAGAATGTCTTTTCGTCGATGACGGTGTGTACGCTACTCCAACCTTCGGTGGCAAGAGGCATGATGGTGGGAGACTTTGTGCCTGGCAGGACAGCCACGATGTCGTTAATCTTGTCTGTGGGGACGTTCATCATGACGTATTTCTTGTCTTCGGCAGCTTTTACGGCTTCGATGCGGAATAGCAACTCGTCGAGTATCTGACGCTTGGCATCAGTCAGATTCTTGTTGCCGATGAGAAGGGCTTCGCTCTTCATGACAACTTCGACCTCTGCGAGATTGTTGCTGACGAGGGTGCTTCCGCTGCTGACTATGTCGAAGATGCCATCTGCCAGACCGATGCCGGGACTGATCTCGACGCTGCCTGTGATGACGTGAATATCTGCGGCTATGCGATTCTTTTGCATGAACTTGCGCAGGATGTTGGGGTAGGAGGTGGCTATCTTCTTGCTTTCAAACCATTGAAGACCCGTATATTTCTCAGCCTTGGGAATGGCTAAGGAGAGACGGCACTTTGAGAAACCAAGAGGGCGTATGATGTCTGCATCTTCGCCGCGCTCTTCGTATTCATTTTGTCCCACAATGCCAAGGTCGGCAACTCCAGTGGCTACGCACTGTGGTATGTCGTCGTCGCGAAGGTAGAGTACTTCGATGGGGAAGTTGCTGCTTTGCACGAGGAGGGTGCGCTTGCTGGAACTTACCTTGATGCCTGCCTCGCTGAGCAGGGCCATTGTGTCTTCGAAAAGTCGTCCTTTAGACTGTACTGCAATTCTAAGCATATAGCGTATTTATGTTTGTATTTGTCAAATTTGCGCGTAAAGGTACTGAATTTTCTGCATATACGGCTCTTTTTACGGAGTAAATGTGCCTTTTTTAATTAAAAAATACTTATATTCGCAATGAAAAAACAACAAAATCATGTATATAATAGGCATAGCAGGTGGCACTGGAAGTGGCAAAACTACGGTGGTGAGGAAGATTATGGAAGCCCTCGAATGTGAGGGGGTGGCGGTAATACCGTTAGACTCATATTACAATGACAATACGCATCTGAGCATGGAGCAGCGTAGGCTGATAAACTATGATCATCCTGATGCGTTTGATTGGAAATTGCTCAAACATCATGTACAACAACTGCGTAACCATCAGTCTATAGAGCAGCCTACGTATGACTATATTACCTCAAACCGTTTGAAAGAAACTATTCATATCGAACCGTGCGAAGTGATTATCATCGAGGGTATCATGACTCTGTATCGCAAGGACCTGCGAGACTTGATGGATCTCAAAATCTATGTGGACGCTGATACTGACTTGCGTCTTATCCGCAATATAAAGCGTGACACCATAGAGCGAGGACGTACTACGGAGCAGGTCATAGAGCGTTATCTCAAGGTGTTGAAACCAATGCACGAAGAGTTTATAGAGCCCACCAAAAGACATGCTGACCTCATAATACCCGAAGGAGGACATAGTATTCAAGCCATTGACATCTTGCGTGCATACATTCGTCATAGGCTGGAGGCTTAGATGTAGAACAAGAGTTTAAGCTTTACTTTAATACAAAATGACTAAATCATCAATATATCATGGTAATATGTAATTATCGGAATCCAGAGATTCCTGCTACGATGGAAACTGATGCCATCGTCATCAATGAGCTTAACATCGGTAAATGTCGCGGCTGTCTGCGCTGCCGCATAGTAAAGAGTTGTATCACATACAATGATGATGCACCCCTACAACTTCCTGCCATTACATCGGCAGAGCGCTTGGATATTTATCTGCAGAAGGACAGCGACGTGGCACTGTTGCTGAATCGTATCCTCTACGGACTTGCCAAGCAAGGGCAAGGTCGCCCTTATGCCCTACATGTCGAGGACGCACGCGAGGTAGACTACGTCAAGAGAATGCTTGACTGGTGTGGGTATAAATTGGTTGAATAGACGTAAGTGTGTAAATTGACATGAAAAACTATATAGCAAGGGTCGCTTTGTGTGCGGCATCTCTGATGCTGGCTCACGGTATGTCGGCTCAGGATGTCGACTATAAAAAATATCCTGACTATTCGCCCAAGACCTATCCCAACGCTTTGCTGATGGTTCGCAAACCGGTGATGAAAGCGAGTGGAGAGGTGTCGCAAAGGCCATCTCATGTGAACAATGCAGACTACAGGTTTATGTCGCCGGTATTCAACCAGGACGGAGGCTCATGTGGTTCTGCATCACGCATACGCTATATGTTCACGCATGAGCTCAATTCATACCGCAACCTTGATGGCACGAAGGATGAGAACAATTATCCAACCCATTTCGTGTGGCTCCTGACCAATGGCAATTCTGGAAAAGATGAGTTTATCCAACACGTAGGAGTACCCTCGGCAGCCACATACGGAGGTCGTACCTACTCTGCGCTCTTCGGCAACCAAGAAGAGGTAGACTCAGACTTTGGTTGGATGACGGGCTATGAAAAATGGTATGAAGCCATGCACAACCGTATGCTCAGACCATCAAACTTCCCCATCAGCGTAGAGACCGAGGAAGGGCGTGAAGCCGTGAAAAACTGGCTTTGGAATCACAATGGCGACACGGATTTTCACTCGGGTGGCATAGTCGGCATCGGAGTGGCGAGTGGAGGAGACTGGCAGAAAATACCAAAGACAAAGGCCAACGATGCTGCAGGAGTTACTGGCAAGTACTATGTAAACAAATGGGGTACGAGCGTAGATCATGCCTTGACCATCGTTGGTTATGACGACCGTATAGAGTTTGACCTCAATGGCAACGGGGTATATGGTGAAAAGAATGCCGACGAAGTTGGTGCATGGATAGTAGTAAACTCGTGGGGGGGATGGTGTAACAATGGTTTTATATACTGCCCATACGCCCATGCAGGAGCGTGGTTTGACAGCGAAGGCAAACTGGGGTCTACAGCATGGTGGACTCCCGAGATATATCAGGTACGCAAGAATTATCGCCCTCTGCGCACCATACGCCTCAAGATGGACTACTCACATCGCTCCGAGATGCGTTTGAGTGCGGGTGTGTCTGCCAACCTAAACGCCACCGAGCCTGACAGGACTGTAATGTTCGAACACTTCAAATTTGCAGGCGACGGTAAAAATGGTGATACCAATCCTGCACCTGCTGTACCTATGTTGGGAAAGTGGGCGGACGGTCGATTGCATGATGAACCTATGGAATTTGGCTACGATTTGACAGACCTCAGCTCAGCCTTTGATACCAATATGCCCCTAAAGTATTTCTTCATAGTAGAGACACGCACGTGGGGCATAGGAAGCGGACATATCTATGAAGCTGCCATCATGGACTATGCAAATGAGCTTGCAAGCCTTGAGACTCCATTCGCCTTGCCTCAAGGTGGGTACGAGATAAAAAGTCAGGGCAACAAGACAATCATTTCAACCGTAGTATACGGTCAGGGATATTATGCTCCGCAGAATCTCTCATACGACGAGGGCATACTGACATGGGACGCGCCTATGAATTCTGGCAGAGAGATTGACTCATACATCATATATTGCGAGGGAGAGAAGGTTGCTACCCTCGATGTTAAGACCAGGACATACACCCCTGTAGCAGTTGAGGGTCAGGTTGAGTATGCTGTAAGCGCAATGTATGACGATAATAGCGTGGAGTCGGCCAAGGTCAGCGTCAAGACTCCTATCCCAGCCACGACGAGCGGGAAGAACAAGGTGTTGAGGCTCAACAAGACAGGCCTGACTATACCAGACATCTTTGCGACCAAGTATCCAAAAGCCACGATAGAGTTTTGGTTCAAGCCGACATCACTCTCCAACTGGAACCAAGCCGCAGGCACATGGGGCTCATTCATGATGCACGCCAATGCCAACGGAGCCTTTACTGCAGGCTGGAATACAGGAGGACACCGAGTGGACGGCACGGCAGGAGACCTCGTGGTGGGCACAATGAAGCATGTAGCCATTGTTGTGAACGGCAACAAACTGACCACCTATATCAACGGAGTACAAAACGGCACAGTCACGTCAGATAAGTATAATGGACTCGGAGGCTTTGGCGACTTGGTGTTCAGCAGCGACCAGAATAACGGGTGGAACGGCGAGATTGATGAAATCCGAATATGGAGTGTAGCACGTAGCGCATCACAAATCTCAGGCAACAGGAACAAAGAGTTTATAGGTGCAAGAGTACCCAACGGACTCATAGCATACTATCGCGGTGACACCTTTGAGAAAAATGGAGCCACATATCTGCGTGATTATGTAGGCAGTCATCATGCTCCACTCACAGTGCCGGCCAATACCGTAGTCAAGACCTCTACCACTCCAATGCTTGGCAAGGTCACTTCCTCCCTAAGCGCAAAGATAGACGAGCCGGTAGAGACCATTTATGCAGGGATTCCCGTGACACTGACAGCCACTTGCAGCGAGTCAACCTGCAAGACCGAGTGGAGCTGTCAAGCCATCGGAATTGAGTCAATACCAGCCACGAAGGTAAGCTTTACATTCCCCACAGCAGGGGAATATGAGGTGAGCGTTACCGCCTACAACAGCAAAGACGAAAGTACTACATCGACACTCAGCGTGACGGTAGAGGACGCACCATCGCCAGATGCTACATTTACCCCAACTCTGACCGAAGTGCCGACGAGCGACCGAGTGTCATTTATCGTAAACAATCCAAAGCTTGGCTACAAATACGAGTGGTCGATGCCAGGAGCTGTGACAGAGAAGGCCAATACCACACACACTACAGCCGTCTATGAGAAAGCAGGTCAGTATACCGTTACGCTCAAGGTAAGCACACCCGATGCAAGCCGACAAGACACATACTCTACGACAATCCAAGTCGTAGATGTGGCACCTGTAGCAGACTTCCAGATCAATCCGGCTGTAGTGCAAAAGGGAGAGCTCATCAACCTCAAGGACAATAGCAAACACGCTCCTACGCAATGGCAATGGAATATGCGCAGCAAGAATAAGGTTTACACCCTACCGGAGCAGGAAGGCTATGTTATCCTCGATACCCCGGGAGTCTACGACGTGACTCTCTCAGCAAGCAATGCGTCAGGAAGCAACACTAAGACCCAGACCAAAGCCATAACAGTATGCAATGCTGATAGCAAAAACGGTCTGAACTTCGGTTCTGGTCGGGCATCAGCCACAGCCACAGGCGAGTTTATCAAGAGCGGGCAGTCTGCATTTACCTTAGAGTGGTGGATGAACCCATCAATACTCTCTACATACTGCGCAGGCTTGGGCGATAGCGAATCAACAATGCTCGTCAAGACCGATGCTGACGGAGCTATGCACCTCGTACTTTCTGGCAAGAGTACAAATAGTGGCAGCGGCTACGTAATACCAGGGGAATGGCATCATTACGCCGTCGTACGCTATACTTCATCCATCTGTTTCTACAGAGATGGTATACAATATGCCAAGAAAACCCTCTCTGGTACACTAAAAGCTATGAACAGCTTCACTATGAGCGTAGCTGATATGCCTGTCAACGGCTCAATAGACGAACTACGTCTTTGGAACAAGCGACGCACAGTAAGTCAGATAGCCCAGTATGCCAACGAGCCTATCACCGACCTTGCCACAGCTGAGAACGATGGATTGATATTCTATTATGATTTCAATCAGAGCAGTGGTGATGTGGCAGACCGTACATCACACCGATACGATGCCGTGCGCCAAGGATTCGGACCCGACGGCGATGCTTGGGGTCTCTCGCTCGGAGTATTCTCGCTCAATTTTGACGAAAGCGCAGCGGGGACAGATGTTTCAGCCCAGTATCTGAAAAATTACAAGCAGGCGTTTGCCACAACAGGCACAAGCGTCAACCCCACTAACTCCTCACGCTTCAAAGCCATAAGCAATTGGAAGTTGGAAGGTGCAGTAAAGGACGGTGAAATCACCACTGGTGTACATGTCGACACCAACAAGGGTTCATGCTTCACCTGTACTACAGGCTGGGATAGCTTCGTCAAGACCCTCACAGACCATAAGGCCTATCAGACTCTGACATTGCCCGCAGGAGCATATCTCTTCACTGCATATTACGGCGATTCTTACGAAGGTGAATGCGGCAATTCCTACATCACTGTATCTCAGGGTACTACTCTGCCAAACACTTCTGAGATAGAGACAGAAGCCCTCGCCTTTAGCCAAATGAAGCCCAAGGCATCAGACGTGATGTCAAACTCCGTATTCTTCTTCCTAAGCCAGCAGACCCAAGTATCCTTAGGTCTTGTGCTAAATATGTCAGGCCAGATGTGTATGGCATTGCAGAAGTTTGAACTCATGACAATACCGGTTACCGAGCTCAAGACTGAAAATATGTCAGACCGTAAGTTCAAGCTGACATACCTCCTTGATGGCGAGACATATAAAGAATATGAAGTAGCCTACGGAGCAGCAATCGAGCCAGAGCCTGCACCGGAGGCAAGAGAAGGATACACCTTCTCAGGATGGGACAACTTGCCAACGACCATGCCGGCCTACGACGTGGTAGTCAAGGGAACATTTGTAATCAACAGGTATCGTCTCACAGCCTATCTCGATGAGGACGTATATCTCGACACAGAACTCGAGTATGGAGCAGCTGTATCTGTCCCCGTTCCAGAGGTGCCAGAGGGTAGAGTCTTTGATGGCTGGGATATCGAGGTGCCTGAGACTATGCCTGCACATGATGTTGTCCTGCATGGTACTACTTCGGTAGACACAGCGATAGACAAGATCTTCCCCGACAAAAACGAGCGTCTCACAGTATACAATGTGAGTGGTCAGAAGATGCTGACGAATGTGACTGTCGAAACGGCTATGCGCAAGCTAAGTCCAGGTATATACATTGCCAACGGAAAGCGTGTATTGGTACGTTGATGACTGATACATTAAAATAGAATGATAGCGACTATCTCTTACACTCAGGTAGATAGTCGCTATCTTTTTTGTCTACTAATTCCAATCGTGGAGTTTGCAGGAGGATTCAATCTTGTCTTCGAGTTGATCTGGCAGCTCGGAGAAGAAGTCGTAGCCGGTAATCTGCTCTATACCATCGATTGTGCGTGATGCGCTTTCCATGGTTTGCTTTGCCTCGTCGTTGGCATAATAGAAGCCTATGCCTTTTTCTCGTCCTGGTGCAAGGGTGATGATGACCTTGAAGAATGCGTCTGGTACGGCTACCATGTGCTCGCGTCCGATATGCTGGGGCTTGAGTCTGTTGTATACTGGTCCGCAGATGATATAGACACTCCCCTCGCGTTCTGCCCAGCGTCGGCAGGCTCTTTCCAAACGTTCCCAGTACTGCTGGTTGAGAATGGGAACTTGGGGGCAGATATTACTCATGTAGAAGCAATCGTGCATGGCATCGGCGTCCCATTTCATGTCGGCTGCGGGGCACATGTGTCCACGGTCGTATCCTGAGTTGGTATAATCTGATGAGGTGACTTGGTTGGTGTATGGGAGGTCATCGTCGGGAATAAAACTATAGTTCTTGCGATTGGCAGCGGAGGTTTGGCATTCCTGCTGGGTGAGTTGCCATGCTACGTAGTAGGGCGTGTTGTGGGTGGTGCTGTAGCTGAGCGTGTAGCCCTTGTGTTCGACGAGAATGCCTTGTGCTCCACCCTTGACGATATGGCGCAGGTCAAGGGCTTGTATGTCTTCGTCGGCGTTGCTGACTTGTATGGGTGTGGAGGAAGCTGTGGTATAGAGGTTGATGGCTACAACGGCAATTGCTGTAAGAACGAGGGCTATACGTATGGTGTGTTGTTTAGACATTGTTGTGTTGTTTAGACATTGTGAGATAGGTGTTGTTGGAGTTCCTGTCGGAATTGGGCGGAGTTTCTAAAGACGATGCCGTGCATGCCAATGGCGATTGCACCTTGTATGTTGACTGGCTTGTCGTCT
>CALZLQ010000032.1 GCA_945788385.1 uncultured Prevotellaceae bacterium | reverse complement strand
TCGCTCGCCGCAGGCCACAAGACCCTTATACCTCAGATCATAGATGAGCTCAAGAGGCTTGGCCGTGAGGACATCATGGTCATCGCAGGCGGTGTAATCCCTGCCCAGGACTACGACTTCCTCTATAAGGCTGGTGTGGCTGCCATCTATGGTCCAGGTACTCCGGTAGCATTCTCGGCAGCGCAGATGATGAAGATACTTCTCGGCAAGGAGGACTGAAGAGACGGCTGATGTCTCGCTATGTCCTATATATATAAATAATGTAAGTAGCAGGATTCTGAACTTCATTTCCGTAGTCCTGCTGCTTACTTTCTCAAAAAGCAAAAAAAGCGACCAATATTAATCTGACCTAAACAAACCAATCTTTATGAACAAACGTTTCTACCTCCTCCTCGCTCTTGTCTTAGGGTGTGTAGGGATGATATGCGCACAGCCGTCGGTAGGCAAGATCTACTACATGAAAGGCAAATTGTCCCAAAAGTACCTCAAGGCAAGCGGCACATCGCTGTCGCTCTCGGCAGAGAAAACAACAGACTGCCTGTTTTATGTCGATGCCGACAACGCCATCAAGGCATATCTGACCTCAAACTATATCAACTGCAATGGCAAGAATCTGAGCACCACAAAATATTCGGGAGTGTTCACCGAAGGATCAGACGGTGCCTACTACTACAAGAACAATTCATACTACATCTATGGTGGTGCCAACACTAATGCCACAAGCATAGACCGAGGTTCTTCTCATGGCAACAATGCCGGATACCAATGGTATTTTGAGGAGTACACTCCTCCTACAGTCGAAGAGTCTGTCGTGGACGGCAAGACATATTTCATACGTTCGGTGACAAAGTCGGGAAATATCTATGCCTATGCAGGAGACGGTACGCAGCTCGCGCGCAGCACCAAAAACACAGGCTCTGCCTCATATCGCTGGAAGGCCACAAAGGTATCCGATGGCGTATACACCTTCCAGAACGTGGGCGACAATTCCAAATACCTTGGATTCAAGCAGACAGCCACCTCTGCGACTCAGTTGAAAATAGCTTCCAGCAACAAGCGTGTTGAGTGCTTCACGATATGGAGTAATAGTGACGCTCGTTACATGGTAGGCAATGTAGATGTCTCGATAGCATGGAATCAGTCTCAGAGCGAATATGATGCAAGCAACAATACGTGGAGTACTGACTTCCAATTTGAAGACGTGTCCGAGTATGTGACAATTACGTATCAATACAAAGAAGGTTCAACCCTCGTACGCACAGAGTCAGAGGCATTGAAAACAGGTCAGAGATATGAAGCACCATGTATTCCGGGCTATTACATCACCTCAGTGGTAGAGGGCACCGCAGGCACTACTGATGCCACCTACGAAGTACCCGTGGAGCGTGCCCTGCCCGATGTGCGCGCAATCATCGGCGACGGTACAACATCAGGGGGAGGCTGTGGCATATACTGGATAGGCATAGACATACCATCTGCAGATGTTGACGGAAGCAGCGTCGACAAAGTGCCCTTGCGCAACATTCACATGATGAGCCAGACTGGTAATGGTTACAATCCGTCATATATGGTAGTGTCAAGCAGCAGTACGTTGTCAGAAGGAAGCGTCGTTGCAGTCTCTCAAAACAATCCAGTGGCTACCAGCTCAGCAGCCTTCGTCTGCTACAATTTCAACAACGAACTGCTCACACCGGGAGGCAGATATTATTTGTTCTTTGTTAATGACAAAAATAATCCCACCGCAAGCCAGACCAATCGCGCGGTGCTTTGCAGCTCAAGCAAGGCGTACGCCCCTAAAATAAAGGCTTCTGATGGTTCAGAACATAGTAACTGGTACCCCAACTTGAAGCTCAATGTGGCAAGCATAGAGCAGGCTATGAGCACAGTATATGGCGAGAAGTGGGTCACCATCGACTTCGTACGCGATGCAGGATATAGCTGGAAGATCTCTGGCACGGCAGCTGGTGCCACTCCGAGCAACATGGCCAACGAAGCCACAGTCGGGACAAACCGCCAGTGGTGTTTCGTCGGCACACCTCAGTCGTTCAAGATCTACAGCCGTGCAGCAGGCGAATCACTGGCTCTGACTACCAACAGCGAGTCTGTCGAAAATGCTACTCAGGTTTCGCTCACTGACGCAGAATCTGCTTGCCGCTGGACCGTGACAGCCAATGGTGCAGGCTACGAGATAGCTCGAGTAGGCGAGAGCAGTTTTACCCTGAATTCACACGGAGGCCTTAACAAACAGATAAAATACTATAACAAGGGTGACAACGGAGCCGTGTGGACCATCAATCTGCTGAAGACGCTCACTGTCAGACAAAGCATACCCGGAGTAGAAGGCATATATACGTGGAATGGTCAGACCAAGTCCGGCTCGACGGTCACGTTCTATTCTACAAGCTATGTCGACTATGCTCCGCTTTCATGCAGCGTTGTGCCGGGCTATACATACTCGTTTGCTGACGTCACATGGAATGGCGCCACCGACAAGGAGGTCAGCGTCACACTCACGCCAAACTTCTTTACGACCCAGTCCGACTATGCTGCTGGCAACGACAATGTCCACTGGATACGCATCACTCACGTGAATGAGCCGACCTATTCTCCCACAGCGACAGAGCCTGGCAGGGAACCATCGGTAATCCAGGCAGACCTTGCCAATGAGGGGCAGCTGTGGTGTTTCGTCGGTGACAATACCAATGGCTTCAAGATCTACAGCAAGGCTCACCCCGATTATGTCCTTCAGGCAGCAGCCGCGACTCCAGCCAATGGCACCACAACCACTTTGGTACGAGCCGCCGATGCCATTTATTCACAGAGCACATGGGTGCTTGGCGAGGACTATCTGACAGCGGCTACCAAGCCTGGCTACACAATCCTGCTCAAGGACAAGTCTAACAAAGGTCTGAACAAGCATACGGGGTGTTGGCGTTTCTTTACTGCATCAGATGCAGGCTCACGCTGGACCATGTATGAGGTAGGTGGCGAGCTCACCATCAATGTCAATATTGAGGGCAATATCCTCCCGACCAACAGCAAGGTAGGAGCAATCTCCGTGACCTATAATGGGCAGACCACGACTACTCGCCTCGACCTCGGCACGCTGACGGAGCCCGGCACGCTGACCACCCTGAAGGTACGTGCCCCCAAGGGCGCAGCCATCACCATCGCCGACGGCAACCCTAAATTCGCAGGCTACGAGTTCGCAGGTATCGACTTTGGCAGCCAGACGAGCCAGCAGAAAATCAGTATTGACAATGTGCCCGTAGACGGAGCCACAGCCACAGTCACTTACACTGCCAACGAGTATCAGAATCTGTTCTACACGAAAGATGCCGCACACCCCTACCGCATACCAGCCATAGTCAAGACCAAGGACGGCACACTGATAGCAGCCTCCGACTATCGCTATTGCCGCGCCGACGTAGGCAACGGACGTGTAGACATTGTCGTGCGACGCAGCAGCGACAACGGAGCCACATGGACTGCTCAGGAGACTGTGGCGCAAGGATGGCGCAATGCCGACGAGAGGCCAGAGGCTGATGCAGGAATCTCCGACATACCATACGGCTTTGGCGATGCTACGCTTGTTGCCGACGACGAGTCTGGCGCAGTGCTACTCGGCTATGTCGGTGCTCCGAGCAGTGCCACTTGCTGGACTGACAAACCTGACTATTTCTTCCAAAAGAGCGAAGATAATGGCAAGACATGGGGAGCCAAGTACTCTGTCATCAGGGCCATCAAAGATAAGATTAACGCAGCAGGACATTCTACGATAAACTTCTTTGTCGGTTCGGGCAAGATAGTCATGAGCCGCAAATACAAGAAGCAGGGCTCCAACTACAAGCGCATCTATTGCGTGCTTTGGGTCAATGGTACTTTCCCGGGCGAGAGTTCAACGACTCGCAGCAACTGGGTAGTCTATTCCGACGACTTCGGGGAAACGTGGGAGATACTTGGAGGCACCTATGCAGCAAAAGGTTCGTGCGATGAGCCTAAGTGCGAGGAGTTGCCCGATGGCAGCGTGGTGCTCAGCTCTCGCGAATCTGGTTGCCGTTGGTTCAACATATTCACCTATACCGACCAGGCAGCAGGCACAGGTACGTGGCAGACGGCTGTCGCGTCAAACAGCGTTGATGGTGGATTGAGCTTTGGCGGCAATGCTACTAACGGCGAGATACAGGTCTTGAGAGCAGTCCACAGCAGCGACAATACGCTGCACAACCTCGTCTTGCAATCCATACCTACAGGCAGTGCCCGCGAGAACGTAGCCATCTACGTCAAGAATATTGATGACCCAGCGTCATACAGCACTCCTACCGAATTCGCAAAAGGATGGACTCGAGCCAAGATTGTAGCTCCGTACGCCTCTGCCTACTCTACGATGTGCATTCAGGCTGACGGCAGGATAGCCTTCTTCTACGAAGATGCCAGGTCAGGAGCAGGCTACGACATGGTCTACGTACCATGTACAGTTTCCGAGCTGACAGGCGATGAATACCGTGCGCTGCAGAATGTAGTCGAATCAGCAGGCTCTACGCAGACGACGCCAATCCTCGAAGGAGATGTGGCAAGCACAGACGATGTGACGGAGAGTGTCACCACAGAAACCTCTGCCGTCGACCTCAGCCAAGCGACAATTACTCCCAGCGTCAGCGTAGAGCAGATCAAGGACGCTGTAATCAGCAAGACTGGCAATCAGAATACCCTCATGATAGTTCCGCCTACGGCAACAGTCGGCGAATCTACGACAAACGTGATAGTAGACGACGGCAGCAACTGTACATGCCGTAATCTTAGCCTTGTGGACGGAGGCTCATTTGCAGCGCCAAGGCAGTTCACTGCTACTAATGCCACCTACACACGCACGATGACAGCCGATGCCAGCAACTTTGGCACCATCTGCCTGCCATACGCCGTGGACAGCAACGGTGACATACAGTACTACGAGCTGACGTCACATACGTCCAACGCCATGATCTTCTCCCCCGTAGGCCATCTTAGTGCCAATACCCCTGCTCTCTACAAGCGCAAAGTCACTGGGAATGTCACCGCCTCTGCCGCCAATGTGGAGATAACAGCTGCAGAGGGCGAAATGGTATCGGGCGAGAGTCTGAAGATGGTGGGAGTATTCCGCCCTACGAGCGTAGTGGACTCAGAGGGAACTGATGCAACTTCTGGCTACGACAAGATTGTCGATCCGAACTGCTACTACATCAAAGGCGGCAAATTCTACTCGCTCAACCAGCGTATGAACCTCAAGGCGTTTCGTGCATATATCACTGAATCCAACAACTCGGAGGAAGCACGTGCAGCAGTGATGGACATCGCTTTCGACGACAATGTAGATACTGGCATAGAGATAGTCGAGAGTGAAGACCAGACCGTCAAGCTCGTCTTTGACCTGTCTGGCCGTCGCTGGCAGAAGCCACAGCAAGGCATAAATATCATAAATGGACAAAAAATCATTTCAGGCAAATAAATCATGAAGAAACAGCAATATATACAACCGAGTACAGAAGTCTATGTTTTGGCAATCTCTGACGGCATACTGTCGTCTCTAAGCTCAGTGAGCTCAGGAGGTGAAGGAACGATAGATGACGAAGGTGAAGCCAGAGTCTCAATATCTTCTGACGACACAGACAACAGCACCGATATGTGGGGCGCAGGGTGGTGAGAAGCACTGCCCCCACACCATTGACGAAATTCCAATAACAATTCTATACATTTATTTATGAGGAAAACTCTATTATTCATCGCGTGCGCCTTGTCTGCACTCTTGTCTTATGCAGACGGTCTGACCTCGGGCTACTACAAGATCAAGTGTACAGCCTACAGCCGCTACATGAGTGAAGACTTTCTGTACAAGACCGTTGCCACGAGCACTGAGTTTGCTAATGACGACTACGAAAAGATCTGGTATCTTGACGTCACTGCAGAGGGTGTCACCATGCAGAACGTCTATACAGGTAACTATATCCAGAAGCAGACAGGGACCTCTCAGTTTTTTACTACTGGCAGCACTGCGGTCAGAGCTACGCTGACCGACAAGGGCAACGGAACATACATGTTCTCTTCGGGCAACTATATGCACTGCTCTGCCTCGCAAGGCTATAATGTCGTGAACTGGTGGGACGCTAACAGCACGGCGAGCGTTTGGGCGGTTGAGTCTGTGGACATCAATGGGGCGGATGTCACAGCAGCCCGTGACAAATACAACAACGCCATGGGCATCAATGACAATGCCGACAGCTACAACGCTAAGCTGACCGAGATATTTACGGATCTCAGCTGCTCGGAGTTGAAAGACGCTTATGCCTATGCCTCGGACGGGGCACTGGAGCAAGCTGTCGCAGCCCTTGGCTTGCCTGCGGCAGTAGGCAAAGTGGCATTAAAGGTCAGGAATCAGTGGAGTGATGAGATCAATGCTGCGTATTCCAGGATGTTCCGCATACGAGACTACAAGTGCTACTCTCAGGCTGAATATTGGAACGACAAGCTCAAGGCGACCCAGATGGGCGACATGAACAATCCTACAGGCATTTTTACCAAAGGGGCTAAGGAGCCGCTTTACGTCTTTGTCGGCAGCGACATTCCCGAGTACTGTACTCTGCGTCTTGCACCAACCAACGGTAACGCTCTCGCCAGATACGGAAGCGGTGTGGAGCTCCGGAAGGGTATCAATGTCGTTCAGTCATCAGCTTCACTGCAGCAGTTCTATATAATGTATACCACGAGCGAGCGTGACCGTGACCTCAGCACAATTCCCTCGTTGAAGATACATGTCGAGGGTGGCGATGTGCTTGGATTTGTCGACACCGAAGGCATGGGGGGGCTGGTATGACGAATACACTTCAGCACAGGAGCAGGCCGTCAACGACAAGTACAAAGGCTTGCTTGATTATGCCAACGAGGTGTTGACGAAAAAGGGAGTTGCTGCCACCGACCTCAACTACATGGTGATAGGCAACAACGGCATATTCATGTTCCCCGTAGATACCTACAATCAGATATGGAAGACTACGGCATACAACGGCTACAACTATACCACCAACTACAATATCTTCAAGAGCATCAGGTGGTACGATGCCGTGCTTGACTGGCAATGGGGAGTGATGGGCTTTACCAAGCGCATATATGACCAGGTTCACCAGTACAAGGGAGAGTATGTCACTGGAGGTGAAAGAATCTACGGCGTATACTGCAACAACAAGGCTGTCACCCTGCAAGGTCCAGCTGGGAAGAATCCATACTCCAGTTATCAGCACACGTCTATGCCTGGAGTAGGAGCAGTAGAGAGTTCGTACAATGCAGAGCGTGCAAACTTCGACAACTGGTGCTGTGCGCACGAGTCGGGTCACAACAATCAGCATACCATCAACCTTCCCTCGTGCATGGAGTCGAGCAACAACTTCTTCTCGGGCGTGGTATGCCACCTGACGGGCTACCGCCTGAGCAGGGGCTGGACGGTTTCTTCGTCCAACGACTACTATCTGCAAAACGTACAGTTTGCCAAGCGTGACATCAGTCTCACCCACCGTATGTACTATCAGCTCTACCTCTACTATCACGCAGCCGGCAACAAACCAAATTTCTTCCCGACCCTGTTCAAGCTGCTGCGCGAGGATCCGCTCGTGCTGACAGGCAACTGCGGCGAGGAAAACGAGCCTTTCACTGGCACTATGGGTGATGGCGGATGCTTCCTCCATATATACAAGAAATGCTGTGAGGCTGCCCAGGAGGATCTCACGGAGTTCTTCCGCACATGGGGCTTCTTCGTGCCGTTTGAAAACATGTTCTTTGGCGACTATACCAATCGACGCCAGACTCTCACCCAGGCTCAGATAGATGAGGCTATCGCCTACGTTAAAAATCAGAAATGGTCAGAGAACCGTCAGATCATTTTTATCGAGGATCGAATAAAGACGCAGTATCGCTTCGCCCCCTGGGCAAACGGTGCAACAGACCCACGTCCGGCACAGGGCAACGCAATAGGCACTTGTGGCACCATGGGCGACTTCGAGAGCATGGCTAAGGATGCAAGTCCGAGCCAGAGTAGCCTGCTTTACGACATCAGCGACAACAAGCTGATGCTCGACGGCACGGCAGGAGGTGCAGGAGTCATGGTATATAACAACAACGGCGCACTCATAGCCTTTGGCAATAGTAACACCATCAACCTCCCTGAAGGCATCAATGCTTCTACCCTCACAATCAAGTCTGTGTCGACCGATGGCAAAGAGACTGAGATAGAGAGCATAGCAGTGGCTGGCAGCGACGAGCAGAAACTCAATAAGCTCGACGATGCTCTCGCGGCTGCTCTCGCTATTGTAAACGCACAGGGAACGGACGTGGTAGGCTACTATTATCCGAACTTCGTGAGCTCGCTCGAACAGACCGTCAAGATGGCACAGGCCGTCAAGCAGACAGCAGCAGTGAGCCGCTATGTCCCGATGGCTCTCCAGCTGAAGGAGGAAATGCGCCAGCTCAAAGCCCTGGGCACGGAGAAGACTTGCGCGCAAATCCGCGAAGGCAATACTTATTATCTCCACAACGTGATGTACCCGGCACGCTATGCCAAAACCAATGATTATACCAATACTGGTGAAAATGGAGAGACTGTGACGGGGATTGTCACTACCGACAACAAGAGCGAAGCTTCACAGTGGGAGTTTGAGCCTACGGAAGTAGATGGAGAGTTTCTTATCAAGTGTGGTGATAAATACATCAACTTCATAAGTCAAAGTCGCCAGGCTACATTGACCGAAGAAAGGAGCGAGGCTCTTGTGTTCCAGCTTTTCGAGCAAGCCGGTGCAATAGGGCAGTGGGCAATAAAGTCTAAGAGCGGCGATGGTTATGCCCATTTGCACAATGATGCTGCTCACAATGTAGTAGGCTGGACCGGCGATGCCAAAGCCTCTCATTGGATGATAGAGATGGCCAATGAGTACAATACGGCGTTGTCCGCTCTGCACAAGGCTGTCGACGAAGCTGATGCTCTCCTTGCAAAAGTAGTAAGGAGTTGGGACACTCCGCGAAAGTCTTACCCTCTGACGCTCCAGACTACCGATGCTAATGGCAACTTCTATCTGTCGACCAATGCACCATACGCAGGAGTAGATGCTGGGATAGGAAACCTCGTAGACGGCAATACTCAGAACTACTTTACCACGGCATTCGGCGCTTGGGCTCCCAATGTGCCAGAGCACTATCTGCAACTTCAGGTAAGCGAGGCTGACGCGCTCGACTTCTTCTATTTCGACTTTTGGAACAGATACAGCACAGATGCCGATAAGCTTGCAAAGAACTCTCCTACACATATCGTAGTTTCTGGCTCAAACGACGGCTCTGAGTTCACGACCATAGCCACGATTACATCGGAAGATACAGAAAACCCCTTGCCCACCACGCGCGAGAGCCAGAGCCATTATATCTCTGCCACACTCGGTCTGGAGAACACATACTACAAGTATATACGTTTCTCCGTACTCGAAACCAACACGGGCGAGACCTCACAGGCATATCAAAAAAAGTACTTTGCCCTGTCGGAGTTTGGAGTCAGCGCACTGCGCCTGCTGCCCTTTATCGTCAACGAGGGCTATGAAACAATGACCGAAGCCACTAAGGCCGCAGTCGTCAAGGTTCTCAGGACCAAGATGGAAGCAGGTAAGGGTCTTATCGACAATGGAGTAACTGAAAAGACTCAGTTGCAGGCAGCCGCTAATGAAATCAACGATGCTATCACCGCCCTTAGCGAAATCATCGTACTGTCTGACGATGCAGGAGTCGGTGCGAGCAAGTTGGAGCCAGTGATTTCAGCGACTCAGAATCTGCTTGCGATGGTGAAAGCAAACGAGAATGCATTCACGAGCACAGACGCGGTGCAAGCCTCTCAGATTACACTCCAGACGACCAATGCCAGCGGAGCAGGTTATCTCTCTACCAATGCCCAATCATCGCAAGAAGGCTCCATCGCAAATCTTGTAGACGGACTGACTGCATCTCCAAACCGTTTCCACTCATCTTACAGTGCCAACGACAGTCCTGCACAGAATAATCCTCACTATCTGCAGGTAGACCTTGGCGAGAAGCAGTCTGTCGACCAGTTCCAGTTTGAGTTCTGGAGCCGCGACGATTCCAATCCTAAGGGGCGAAACTGTCCTACAAACATCGTCGTAAGCGGCTCTAACAATGGTGAGGACTTTGTCGAGATTGCCACTATCACCAAAGATGATGACTCCAATCCCTTGCTGACAGCCGTAGGGGAACAGCATCACTATACCTCAAATGTGTTGGGCTCAAAGAACCTCTTCTACAGGTATCTGCGCTTCACCGTGATGCAGACCAATACTGGAGGTGTAGATCCGAATGGTAATGCTTATTTTTCGATGGCAGAGTTCAAACTCAACAGGGTCACTATACAGCGCGAGGACAACCTGAAGGCTTGCTACATGAATGTGTCTCCAATACTCATATCTGCAGTAGAGGAGAATCAAACAAAAGCACAAGACATCGTCGATAACGCAGGAACGAAATCTCCTGCCGAAGTAGACAACCAGTACGAACTGTCTCAATTCTACAACAGCCTGTTGCAGGAGGAAATGGCACTCCGTCGCGCAGAGATAGAGCAACGCTCCACTCTGACGGGCAAGTTTGGTACAATATGTCTGCCAACCTCCACTGTGAGCATCGAGGGTGCAAACGTATATACCGTCAACGTAAACGATGCTGCTGATGCCGTAGTTCTCACTCAGGTAGACGGGCAGTTGGAAGAAGGCGTGGCATACGTCTACAGAGCCACGGCAGACACGCAGACATTTACTCTCGATGAAGAAGCAGGCACTCGTACGCCTGACGGCGGGGGTGTGCTGCAAGGCATGCTTTTCGGCGAGAAGGTACCCGTGGGCGACTATGTGATGCAGACCAGGGGGAATGTGCAAAAGTTCTATGTTGTGTCATCAGGCAAGCAACCTACGCTCAGTCCGTACAAGGCTTATCTCAAGGGTTCGCAAGTGGTTCCAACGCAGGGAGTGCGCATGATCTTCAACGAAGATGACTATGAGACGGGAGTTTATGCCATCGAGAGCCTGCTGCAGGACAATGCTAGGATCTATGATCTCAACGGACGCGAGCTGAAGACTTTGAGCAAGGGTGTGAACATCGTAAATGGAGTTAAAGTAATAGTAAAGTAACCTTAATAATACATTAGAATGAAGAAAACATATATAAAACCGACATCAGAGGTATACTGCCTCAGTACAACGACGATGTTGCTGACAGGCTCCAAGTCCATCGACGTTGACGACACTGAAGAAGCAGATGAAGGATACTTAGGAGGAGGCGATGCCCGCATTCATATAGAATCGGACGGCACTGACTTCGAGTGGTAACGATAAAGGGCAAAAGGCAGCAATTAGGTCTTTTGCCCTTTTGTGTGGGACATTGACAAAGTCACACGTGTGAACTGAAAAATAAAACGTAAAACACTCATCTGTTCGCTTCCTTGACTTTGCGGAAAAGGTCTGAGGCGAAGATAAATGAGTTGAGACGCTCGTTGGTGGAGGTCATGACATCGTCTTTGGTGCCAGTCCATTCGAGCCTGCCGTCGTAGAGATACACGATGTGCTCGCCTATGCCCATGACAGAGTTCATGTCGTGGGTGTTGATGATGGTGGTCATGTCGTATTCGTGGGTGATGGAGTGTATGAGTTCGTCGATGACCAGTGAGGTCTTGGGGTCAAGGCCTGAGTTGGGCTCGTCACAGAAGAGATACTTGGGATTGAGGGCGATGGCGCGTGCTATGGCTACGCGCTTTTGCATACCTCCGCTTATCTCTCCGGGAAACTTGTCTTCGGCTCCGCTGAGGTTGACACGGTCAAGACAGAACTTGGCTCGCTTGAGGCGGTCTGTCTTGTTCATGTCTGAAAACATGTCGAGGGGGAAAAGTACGTTCTCAATGACCGACATGGAATCAAACAGAGCGGCAGACTGGAATATCATGCCCATCTCGCGACGCAGCAGGACTCGCTCCTTGTTGGTCATAGTGACAAAGTCGCGCCCATCGTAGAGTATCTGCCCCTGCTCGGGTATGAACAGGCCGACGATGTTTTTCATCATGACCGTCTTGCCTGAACCTGACTGTCCGATGATGAGGTTGACCATTCCGTCGTTGAACGTGGTGTCGATGCCTTTCAGCACTTCGCGCCCTTCAAAAGACTTATGTATATTGACGAGTTCAATCATGTTTCAAGCCCTTAAAACCAAATATTCGAATAAAAACCTCATAACCTAAAAGAATAACCTCAAAACCTCAAAACCTCAAAACCTCAACTAAGCAATTGCGTCAAGAATATGTCTGCGAAGAGTATG
>CALZLQ010000031.1 GCA_945788385.1 uncultured Prevotellaceae bacterium | reverse complement strand
AAAAGTAAATGAGTTGATGTATTTATGAAGAAAACTGTTAGAATATTTGCTTTGGCTGTGACACTTTGTCTCGGTTGTGGAAGTATTGGTGTGGCTCAAGTTCAGAGGCACAAGACTGTGGTGAGCGAGATTAGCCCTGCTGGTGGGAGCAAAGCGGAAAATTATGCGGAGATTAAGTTTGACACTCTGCGTGTGGATCTTGGCAAGTTTCCTGCCAGTAATCCTGTACGGAAGTGTTCGTATGCTTTCACCAACGTGGGGACGGCTCCGCTGATCATTCATCAGGCGTTTGCGAGTTGCGGGTGTACGGTGCCCAGCTTTACAAAGGATCCTATCAAGCCTGGACAAAGGGGCAAGATTGACGTGACTTACGATGGCACGGGCAAGTTTCCTGGCAAGTTTATCAAGACTATTACTATCCGCACTAATGCCAAGAATGAGATAGTCAGACTTATCATCGAGGGAACGATGACGGAATGAGCTCTGCGGAGAGGATCATAATGGGTGTAGACCCTGGCACTAATGTGATGGGCTATGGTATCTTGCGCGTAGAGGGGCGGCGTGTAGAGATGGTGGCATTGGGGGTGATTGACCTCAGAAAGTATGGTGATCACTACTTGAAGCTGGGGCATATCTTTGAGCGTATTACTGGCATTATCGACGCTTATCACCCTGATGAGATGGCTATCGAGGCTCCGTTTTTTGGCAAAAATGTCCAGTCGATGTTGAAGCTTGGGCGCGCGCAGGGTGTGGCTATGGCGGCGGCGATAGAGAGACAGGTGCCTATCACGGAGTATGCTCCGATGAAGATAAAGATGGCTATCACGGGTATTGGTACGGCGAGCAAGGAGCAGGTGGCTGATATGTTGCGACGTATGCTGAGGTTGGACAGGGAGGAAATGGGGCGTTTTTTGGATTCTACTGACGCTCTTGCTGCTGCTTTCTGCCATTATCTGCAGATGTCCCGTCCTGTGCAGGAGAAGGGGTTTACGAGTTGGAAGGATTTTGCTAAAAAGAAAAATCTGATATGAGTGTGATGATTAGTATCGAGAATGGTGTGACGCGCCACCCTGACTGGCGGATGGCTGAGCCTGTAAATCTGGAGATTTGCGAGGGGGAACAGATTGCTATCTGCGGTGATAATGCTGAGGGCAAGAGCCGACTGGTGGAGATTCTGACCGAGCATTATCCGCTGATGGGGTCTGGTGGGGTACACTATGATTTTGAGACTAAGATTCGCAGGGTCGATGAGGTGACTGGGGTGAAACGCTTGGTCAGCGAGATGGTGAGGTATATCACTTTCCGCGATTCTTATGGGGAGCAAGATGGGCAGTATTATTATCAGCAGCGTTGGAATCAGCATGATATCACTCCTGACACTCCTACGGTGGGGGCTTTGCTTGGGGCTGTGAAATCTCGACGTGTGGGGCTGCGTGAGGAGTTGTATGATTTGTTTGGCCTGACGCCTTTGCTTGACAAATATATTATCTCGCTTTCGAGCGGAGAGTTGCGTAAGTTTCAGCTTGTGCGTACGTTGCTTGGCGAGCCTCGTGTGCTTATTATGGACAATCCTTTTATCGGCTTGGATGCGGGTATGAGGGATATGCTTAGGGATATGCTTGCCAAAATCACTCGTGAGACTAATCTTTTGGTGATTTTGGTGCTGAGCAAGTATGATGAGGTGCCTGAGTTCATCACTCATGTATATGGGGTGAGGGGCTTGGTTCTCGGCCCTAAGATGACGCGGGCTGAGTTTTTGGCATCGATGGGTGAGGTGAGGATTGACGATGACATGGAGGAGCGTCTGGCATGGGTCAGGAATCTGCCTGAGAAGGATCTCTCGCTTTTTCCTTTTTACCCTGCTCATGGGGGTGAGATTCTGAACTTCCATGATGTGTCTGTCCGATATGGCAGTCGCACGATATTGAGGGGCTTGGACTGGGTGGTGCGCGAGGGGGAGCGTTGGGCTCTGCATGGGCAGAATGGGGCTGGCAAGAGTACGTTGCTGAGCTTGGTGTGTGCTGACAATCCTCAGTCGTATGCTTGCCGCATTGACTTGTTTGGACACAGGCGTGGCTCTGGCGAAAGTATATGGGATATCAAGCGTCACATCGGGTATGTGTCGCCTGAGATGCATCGTGCTTATATGAGGGACTTGCCTGCTATAGATATCGTGGCGAGTGGTCTGAGTGACAGCGTGGGGCTGTATGCCCGGCCTAAGCCTGCCCAAAGGGAGATGTGTATGGGGTGGATGCGTGTGTTTGGCATAGAGGGGATTGCTGAGCGTGGATTCTTGCGACTGTCAAGTGGCGAACAGCGTCTGTGCTTGTTGGCAAGGGCGTTTGTCAAGGATCCCGAATTGCTTATTCTTGACGAGCCTTTGCATGGCTTGGATTTGAGAAGACGCGCTATGGTACGCCGTATCATCAGCGAGTTTTGCGAGCGCAGACACAAGACTTTGATCATGGTTACTCATTATGCTGAGGAGCTGCCTGAGGGTATGACTCACTCGCTTGAATTGAAAGTGGAAAGATGATTGCTGTAGTAAAATATAATGCTGGAAATATTTTCTCTGTGATGAACGCGCTGGGGCGTTTGGGGGTGGAGGCTGTGTTGACTGATGATGCGGATTTGCTGCGCCGTGCTGACGGGGTGGTATTCCCGGGGCAAGGTGAGGCTTCGGGGGCTATGTCGTATCTGCGTGAGCATGGGCTGGATGTGGTGATCAGGGGGCTTAGGCAGCCTGTGTTGGGGATTTGTATCGGCCAGCAGTTGATGTGCAGGCATTCGCAGGAGGGGGATACGGATTGCCTGGGGATATTCCCTGTGGATGTGGTGAGGTTTGTTCCCGAACGTCATGAGGACAAGGTCCCGCAGATGGGCTGGAACAGTATTCGCGGGCTCGCATCGCCTCTGTTTGATGGGGTTAATGAGGGGGCTTATATATACAATGTGCATAGCTTCTATGTGCCAGTGTGTGATTTTACGATTGCTTCGTGTGAGTATATCCTGCCTTATTCGGCTGCGTTGCGCAAGGATAACTTCTTCTCGACACAGTTTCACCCTGAGAAGAGTGGCTCGGTGGGCGAACGTATTTTGAGTAACTTTCTTGAGATGTGTAAACCTTGATTTATGATTGAACTGATTCCTGCTATTGATATTATCGAGGGCAAATGTGTGCGCCTGACGAAGGGTGACTATGACTCCAAGAAGGTGTATGGCAATCCTTTGGATATGGCGATGAGATTTGAGGACTTGGGTTTTACGAGGCTTCATGTGGTGGATTTAGACGGGGCCAAGAGCAGGCACGTGGTGAATGTGGCGGCTCTGAGGGAGATAACTCGCCATACGAAACTCGTCGTGGACTTTGGGGGCGGAGTGAAGTCGGATGATGATCTGGAGGCTGCTTTTGATGCTGGTGCCGCTATGGTAACGGCGGGGAGTATAGCGGTAACTGAGCCTGATGTGGTGTATAGGTGGATTGACAGGTATACGGCTGGACGTATCGTGCTGGGTGCTGATGTGAGAGATGGCATGATTAGCATCAACGGCTGGAAGGAGGATTCGTCGGAAGAGCTTATGCTGTTTCTGAAGCGTTTTGTTGATGCGGGTATATGTAATGTGTTGTGTACTGAGATTAGCCGTGATGGTACGTTGGGCGGTCCTGCTATAGAGCTGTATCGGAGTATCATGGACCTCTACCCTACTCTTCACTTGATTGCGAGTGGTGGTGTTGCCTCTGATGATGACATCTTGGCTTTGGACAGGGCGGGCATACCTGCTGTGGTGTTTGGCAAGGCTTTCTATGAAGGCAGAATTACTTTGAATCCTTTAGCTTAGAATTATGTTGGCAAAAAGAATTATTCCTTGCTTGGATGTCAAGAACGGGGAGACTGTCAAGGGCACTAATTTTGTAAACTTGCGCAGTGCTGGAGACCCTGTGGAACTGGGACGCAGGTATTCACAGTGTGGTGCAGACGAGTTGTGTTTTCTCGACATTACTGCAAGTTTCGAGGGGCGCAAGACGTTTACGGATATGGTAAGGCGTGTGGCTCGCGAGATAAATATTCCTTTCACGGTGGGGGGTGGTATAAATGAGCTTGATGATGTGGAGCGTATGCTTGAGGCTGGTGCTGACAAGGTGAGTGTCAACTCGGCTGCCATTCGCAATCCCGGACTTATTGATGAGGTGGCCAGACGTTTTGGCTCTCAGGTGATAGTTTGTGCTATTGATGCCCGGAATGATGCTGATGGCTGGCATTGCTATACCAAGGGGGGAAGGGTGCGCCAGGAGTTGGGGCTCTATGATTGGGCTCACGAGGTGCAGGAGCGTGGTGCGGGTGAGATTCTTTTCACGAGTATGGACCACGATGGTGTGAAGCAGGGCTTTGCTGTCGAGGCTTTGGCTCACTTGGCTGACTGGCTTTCGATACCTGTCATTGCAAGTGGTGGGGCTGGATGTAGGGAGCATTTTCGTGATGTATTTGCGTTGGGGCATGCTGATGCGGCCTTGGCGGCAAGTGTGTTTCATTTTGGCGAGATACTCATACCTGAGTTAAAACAGTATCTGCATGATGAGAATATTGAGGTAAGATTATAAAAAAGGGTTACGATAAAAAGATGTCGACAATGAATATAGATTTCGAGAAGATGGGCGGACTTGTTCCTGCCATTGTACAGGATGCTCGCACTAAGGTGGTGCTGATGCTTGGATATATGAACGAGGAGGCCTTGCGCATCACTATGGAGAGCGGCAAGGTGACGTTTTGGAGTCGCTCTCGTCAGGAGCTTTGGACTAAAGGCTCTACGAGTGGTAACTATCTCAATTTGGTCGAGCTGAAGGCTGACTGTGACAATGATGCGATTCTGGTAAAGGCAATTCCTGACGGGCCTACTTGCCACAGAGGTACTGATACTTGCTGGGGTGAGGAGAACAGGGGTGAGGATAATCCTTTGCTTTTCCTCTCTGAGCTGCAGGACTTTATTGAGAAGCGTCACCGCGAGATGCCGGAGGGTTCGTATACGACGTCGCTTTTCCGTGATGGTCTGAATCGTATGGCTCAAAAGGTTGGCGAAGAAGCTTTGGAGCTTGTCATCGAGGCTTGCAATGGTACTAATGAGCGTATGGTATATGAGGGTAGCGATATGCTTTATCATCTCATTGTCTTGCTCACGAGCAAGGGTATGCGCATTGAGGATATGGCTGCTGAACTACGCGAACGTCACAACCCTGGTTGGAAAAAACATTAAGAATAATATATGTCATTAGTTATCGATTATAGAAATGTACGTCTCTGTCACGATGGGCGGACTGTGCTCGATGGGGTAAGTATCTCGGTCGAAGAGGGTGAGATGATTTACTTGATGGGACAGGTGGGCTCTGGCAAGAGTACTCTGTTGGGGAGTATGTATGGCGATGTGGCTGTAAGTGGCGAGATGGCCATGGTACTCTCTACACCGATGATTGGTATGAAGACGAGCAAGTTGCCTTTGCTGCGTCGCCGTGTGGGGATCGTACATCAGGAGCTGAGGCTTTTACCTGACAGGACTATATATGAGAATCTGGACTTCGTGCTTCGCGCTACGGATTGGAAGAACTCTGCTGCGCGTGCCAAGCGTATTGCTGAGGTGCTGGATTGGGTGGAGCTTGACGATGTGGCTGACAAGTTTCCTTATCAACTGTCTGGCGGACAAAAGCAGTGTATCTGTATCGCACGAGCCATACTGAACAGTCCTGGACTAATCCTTGCTGATGAACCTACAGGCCAGCTCGACGGTGAGAGCGGCGAGCGCGTGATGGCTTTACTTGATGAGGTAAGACGTCAGTGTGGGACTGCTGTAGTGGTGTCGACACACAATCCTGTATGGCCAAAGGATTTTCCTGGCAAGGTCTATGTCTGCGCGGATGAGACGGTAAAATTACTATCCTGACTTCTTTTGTCTGGAATGTCATGACGACAAGTTGACTGAAATAAAACTAAACACAAGAAATATATGAAAGTACTTAAATTTGGTGGTACGAGTGTCGGCTCTCCACAGAGAATGAAGGAGGTGTCAAGCCTCATTACTTCTGATGGCGAACAAAAGATTGTGGTGCTCTCTGCTATGAGTGGGACTACTAATTCGTTGGTAGAGATTTCTGACTATCTCTACAAGAAGAATCCTGAGGGGGCGAGCAATATTATCTCGCAGTTGGAGTCTAAGTATTTGGGGCACGTCGAGGAGCTTTACTCTACGGAAGAGTGGAAGTCCAAGACTCGCGAGTTTATCAAGGAGCAATTCCGCTATTTGCGTAGCTTCACTAAGATTCACTTCACAAGTTTTGAGGAAAAGGTGATTCTGGCTCAGGGCGAGATTATATCTACCAACATGGTGACGAACTATCTCATCGAGAGTGGTATCAAGGCTATATTGCTGCCTGCGCTTGAGATGATTCGGACTGACAAGAATGCCGAGCCTGACTTTGAGTATATCTCCAATCGCTGCGCCAAGGCTCTTGCTGACAATCCTGACTATGAGATTTACATCACTCAGGGTTTTATATGTCGTAATGCTTATGGCGAGATTGACAACCTCTTGCGCGGCGGAAGCGACTATACAGCGTGCCTCATAGGTGCTGCTCTACAGGCTCAGGAGATTCAGATTTGGACGGATATCGATGGTATGCACAACAATGACCCTCGTATTGTAGAGAATACTAAGCCTGTGCGACAGCTCAATTTTGCCGAGGCTGCGGAGTTGGCTTATTTTGGTGCCAAGATTCTGCATCCTACTTGCATTCAGCCTGCCAAGTTCGCTGGGGTGCCTGTACGTCTGCTCAACACTATGGAGCCTGATGCTCCTGGCACTCTGATTAACAATGAATTCAATGCTGGCAAAATCAAGGCTGTGGCGGCTCGCGACAACAATACTTGTATTCGTATCAACTCAAGCCGTATGCTGCTGGCTTATGGCTTTTTGCGCAAAGTGTTTGAGATATTCGAACAGTATCGCACGAGTATTGACATGATTTGTACGAGCGAAGTGGGTGTAAGTCTCACGGTTGACAATACTGCGCATCTCGCTGACATCGTTTCGGAGCTGAAGAAGTATGGTTCTGTGAGTGTAGAGGAGAATATGTGTATCATCTGTGTGGTGGGCGACCTGCGTCCTGCCAACAGGGGTTTTGAAACCTTGGCTTGCGAGGCGCTCAAGGATATTCCTGTACGCATGATTTCTTACGGGGGCAGCGACCACAATATCTCATTCCTGGTCAAGGCTGAGGACAAAAAACGTACTCTACAGGCTCTGAGTGCCACTTTGTTTGATTGATTTCGACGTGATAGTTGTACTGTAAAATATTGTTTTTATGGAATCTGTGATTATAGACAAGTTTCAGTCGCTAAGGACTCCTTTCTATTATTACGATACTAAGCTTCTCGACATAACGCTTGATACAATCAAGTCTTGTCTTGACGAGAACATGCATGTGCATTACGCTGTCAAGGCGAATGCCAATGCCAAGGTGTTGCGTCATATATCTGCGGCAGGACTTGGTGCAGATTGTGTGAGCGGAGGTGAGATTCAGGCTTCGCTTGATGCTGGATTCAAGGCTGATGATATTGTCTTTGCTGGCGTGGGCAAGAGTGACTGGGAAATCAAACTGGGTCTTGAGGCTGGTATCTTTTGCTTCAATGTAGAGAGTATTCCTGAACTTGAGATTATCAATGAGTTGGCAACAGAGTGTGGCAAGGTGGCGCGTGTGGCTCTACGCATCAATCCAAATGTGGGTGCCCATACTCATGCCAACATCACTACTGGTCTTGCTGAAAACAAGTTTGGCATCGATATGCAGGATATGCAGAGAGTGATGCGCTTGGCTTCTGAGATGCAGAATGTGGAGCTCGTGGGTTTGCATTTCCATATTGGCAGTCAGATATTGGAGATGAACGACTTCCGTGCTTTATGCCTGCGCATCAATGAGTTGCAGGATAATCTCGAGGCTGAGGGCTTCACTGGTCTTGCCAATATCAATGTAGGTGGAGGCTTAGGTGTAGACTATCAGGCTCCGGAGGTGAACCCTATACCTAACTTCAAGCAGTATTTTGACACGTATCGCAAATACCTTATCCTGCGTCCCGGACAGCAGCTTCACTTTGAGTTGGGGCGTGCTGTGGTGGCTCAGTGTGGCAGCCTCATCTCGCGCGTGCTCTATATCAAGAGCAACGCTATCAAGAATTTCCTGATTTGCGATGCGGGCATGACTGACCTCATCCGCCCGGCTCTCTATGATGCATATCACAAGATTGAGAATATCACTCCTGCTGATGATGCTTCTGACAATATGACCGTATATGATGTCGTGGGACCTATCTGCGAGAGTTCTGATGTCTTTGTCAAGAATTATCGTATGCCTCAGACTCATCGGGGCGACTTGATTGCCATGCGTTCTGCTGGTGCCTATGGCGAGATTATGGCTTCGCGATATAACTGCCGCTTGCTGCCTGAGGGTTATGTGACTGAGGATTTTGTCTAAGTAGTTAATCTGTCATTGCATCATGGTTACGGTGATTATCACTTCGCACAATCAGGAGGAGTCGCTCAGGTGCTCTCTGCCTGTATATCTGTCGCAGTCATATAGCGACTATGATGTCATTGTGGTCGACAAGAATAGCGAGGATATGACCGTGAGATGGCTCGAGGATATGGAGTTGGAGCATACGCATCTCAGCCATATCCTCTTGCCTGCCTCAACAAAGGCCAACAACAAGGATGTAATGGCTCTCCTGTTGGGTATACGACATTGCTTGTCGGAGAGAATCATCATAGCAAGTGCAGACTGCGTGCCTCAATCTGAGCATTGGCTTGAGGACGTGATGTCGGCTTGGGATGACACCACGAAAATAGTGGTAGTACCTGAGGTGGCTCGCAAGTATAAGGATGCAAAGTCTCTCCGACTAAGTTTTAGACAGAAATATGCCCTCTGGCTCTTACGTCATGGTATGCCACGATGCTCTATCTCATCTGTATTGGGGATAGAGAGGAGTGTCTTCCTGTCATGCCGTTTGCTCAACAACAGGGTTAAGTCTAAATTGCGCACATCTGACCTTCTTGTGCGCTATTGTTCTACACCTCTAAACACGTCTGTTCTTAAAGATGCAAAGTATTCCGTTTATAGCTTGGTGCCTTGATCACCTCAATTATTGGGTCATCACTCTGCTGATGGCTATCGAGAGTAGTTTCATACCATTTCCGAGTGAGGTCGTGGTACCTCCTGCGGCATATCAGGCAGCTCATGGCGACAAGAATGTATTTCTCGTGGTATTTTTTGCTACCGTGGGTGCCCTCATCGGGGCGAGTATCAACTATGCTCTGGCTTATTACTTGGGGCGACCTATTGTATATAAGTTTGCCAATAGCCGCATCGGTCACATGTGCCTGATTGATGAGCAGAAGGTGATGGTGGCTGAAAAGTATTTTGACGACCATGGGGCTGTCGGTACTATCATAGGTCGTCTGGTACCGGCTGTGCGCCAGCTCATCAGCATTCCTGCTGGCCTTGCCAGAATGAATTTCTGGAAATTCTTGCTCTGTACTACTTTGGGAGCTGGGGCTTGGAACTCTATCCTTGCAGCTATCGGATATTCGTTGGCAAGCGTGGTGCCTCCGGAGCAACTTGATGCTACTGTGGCTCAGTATGAGATGCCTATCAAGTATGGCATGATTGTCATCTTTGTTGGCATCGTGGGCTTCCTGATATATAAGGGGCGCAAATAGTCTGCTCTCTCTCTACAGTATACCCCTTATACCCTTGAGCCACCACCCTATCCTGCGCTCTTTGCGCGTGTAGAGCGTCGTCCAGTTCTCGCTTGTGAGCTGGACGCTCTTTTTTATCTCTTGGTCGTAGTATGAGTTGAGTTGTTGACTGTATCGGGGGGAGAAGTAGAATGCGTTTACTTCGTAGTCAAAGGAGAGACTACGTGCATCGAGGTTGGCTGTGCCTACGCTACATAGGGTGTCGTCGACTATAATTAACTTGTCGTGGTGGAATCCATCTTTGCAAAGCCATACCTTGGCTCCGCGGCGTTGTAGATTGTAGACTTCGCGTGCCGTGGAGTTTTGACTGGCTACTCCATCACCTTTGAGGCTACACATGAGTTCTACTTCTACTCCGCGCTCTATGGCTCGTCGCAGTGCCTTGCGTACGCTGCTGACAAGGATGATATAGGGATTGAGTATGCGCACACGGCTTTGTGCGTTGTCGAGACAGGCGATGTAGGCCTGGCGTATATTACGGCTGTCCTTGCCTGGCTTGCGGTCTACGATATAGGCTGTGCCTATGGTATCGGAGGGCGAAGTGACTTTCTCTATTGCTGGCAGGCAGCGACGTGTCTCTTTTTCCCAAAGTTGCACGAAGAGGTCATTGTAGCCTTGAGCTATCGGACCTGTGAGAATGGCGTGCATGTCACGCCATGGCCCTATCTCTGGACGTCCGTGTATGTAATAATCAGCTACGTTCATACCTCCTGTGTAGACTCTTGTGCCATCTATTATGACCATCTTACGGTGCATACGATGCAGGGCATGGTTGATATATGGGAATCGCATAGGGTCAAAGCCGACCATATCGATGCCTAATTTCTGATAGTGCTGGACAAACCCCTTGGTCACACGTGGGGCTTTCCCACTATTGCCAAAGGCATCATACATTACTCTGACAGCTACACCCTGACGCGCACGCTCTGCCATGGCATCGAGGAGTGCTCTGCCTATGCTGTCGTTCCACCACTTGTAGTACTCGGCATGGATATAGGTTTGGGCTCTCTCTATATCGTCTATCATTACTTTGAACTTCTCGTCACCACTTGGCAATAATCGCATCTCGCAATCTTCGTATGCCCTAAATCCAAGCCGGTTGAATTCGGCTTTTATAACAGAGACCTGTGCCGAGGAGTTAGCGGCACAGGTCATCATTGATATTGCGATGAGAAGTAGGATTTTTCCCATTTAGTCTACGGATTTTGTTCTTAAGAGAGGGGGTATAAAGGATTACTTTTTGAAATAGTAAACAAATGTGGCGATACCATCAAGGGCTTTCTTGCCAGACTCTTTGATTTCAATGACAAACTTTACGTCGGTCTTTATGGCTCCACGCAGATTTTGTATCTCTTTGAGCATGACACGCAGACGTATGCTCTGACCGCTCAATACTGGTTGTGCGTAGCGCATCTCTTTCATACCATAATTCATCATTCGCTCAAGGTTGTTGACCTGAATGATTGAGTTCCACATACATGGTATCATACTCAATGTCAGATAGCCATGTGCGATGGTCTGACCGAATGGACTCTCTGCCTTTGCTTTCTCTTGGTCTACATGTATCCACTGATGATCATCTGTGGCGTCGGCAAAGAGGTTAATACGCTCTTGTGTCAACTCAAACCAATCACTAACGGCCATTTCCTTGCCTGTGTAAGTTTCAAACTCTTCAAATGAATTAATTTCCAACATATGTACCAAAAGTTTATTTGTGATGTTTATAGCTTCAAGCCAAGTTCTCTCACTATCTCACTAATTCGTTTCTCCGTGCCAAGTCTTGCTGGCACTAAGGGCAGACGCAGCTCATTCTGTATCAGTCCCATTTCGCTGAGCAGGGCCTTCACTCCTGCAGGATTACCGTCTACAAAGAGCAACTTGAACAGCTCTGTGAAGCGATGGTGTATGCTGAGAGCCTGATCGTATTCGCCACGTAGCGCAAGGCGCACCATGCGACTGAACTCTTGCGGGAGGGCATTGCCTATGACCGATATCACACCTACGGCCCCAAGTGTGAGCAATGGAAATGTGATTCCGTCATCTCCGCTTATGACATCAAAATTCTTTGGCTTGTTCTTGATGATATCGTCCATCTGGGTGATATTGCCACTGGCTTCCTTGATAGCTACGACGTTTTCAAAATCGCGGGCAAGGCGTAATGTAGTCTCGGCTGTCATATTCACTCCTGTACGCCCTGGCACGTTGTAGAGCACCACTGGTACTGGACTCGCCTCAGCTATGGCTTTGAAGTGTTGATACAGACCTTCCTGGCTCGGTTTATTGTAATAGGGGCATACACTCAGTATACCATCCACACCGTCAAAGTCTCCGTGTTTGAGCTCGCTCACCACACTCGCGGTACTATTGCCTCCACAACCGAGCAGAATGGGCACCCTGCCTGCTACGCGCTCTATGACATCATGTTTGATGCGCTGTTTCTCTTCCTGGGTGAGAGTTGGTGTCTCGGCAGTAGTTCCCATCACGCAGAAAAAGTCTACCCCACGTGTGATATGATATTCCACTAATCTATAGAGGGCATCCCAATCGACACTACCATCATGGTTGAAGGGAGTAATGAGAGCAACGCCCAGTCCTCTGAACTTATTTTGTGCCATAAAAATATATGTTTCCTTTATAAAACTCTGCAAAGTTACGAATAAGTGAGAGGAAA
>CALZLQ010000030.1 GCA_945788385.1 uncultured Prevotellaceae bacterium | reverse complement strand
TCAACTTCGACGACAATGCCGAGACAGGTATCAACGCAGTAGAGATTGAGGAGGCTGCTCCAGCCAATGCTGCAATCTATGACCTGAGCGGTCGTCGTGTACAGAGCGCGAAGTCTGGTCTTTACATCATCAACGGTAAGAAGGTAATCAAGTAATCATCAAAATAAAAGTAACAAGCATTATGAAGAAAGCATATATCGCCCCTTCTACCGGGGTATACAATATCAACGCAGCAACTATTATGGCGACAAGTGGTGATCAGACTTTGAGCATTATTAATGATGGGACTATAGATACATCGACAGGTACTAATCAGCTCGGTCGCGAAGATAACGCCATCTCAAACATCTGGGATAGCGAATGGTAATTATTTCTCATTCTTGAGATTTTTTGTTAAGTTAAGTTTGTGTCAGGGCTGCCCGTGAGGGTCGCCCTGATTTTTATGCGTTAGGGAAAACAAATTAAAACTCAAATAATATTTGCTTTTTCGCTCGCTTATTCGTAACTCTGAGCTTCGCTCTAAGTTCTTGGACAAGCCAAGCGAAACAAGTTTCGTGGTCCTTCCGACTCGGAAAACTCAAATAATATTTGTTTTTTCGCTCGCTTATTCGTAACTTTGCAAGCTGTGATACGTAGTGTGCTGATTTTTATGGTGTGCTGGGCTACGATGCTTGGTATCATTCCGTTACAGGCCGAGGTGGCTGAGTGGGGGAATGTGGAGCTTAGTGTGCTGACCTGCTCGCCTGGAGATGAGGTGTATTCGCTCTACGGACATACTGCAGTGCGTGTGAGAGAGCGCGGTATGTCAGAGAGGGACTATGTGTTCAATTATGGAGTGTTTGACTTCAATAGTGATTACTTTTTGTGGAGATTCGTGTTGGGCAAGACTGACTATCTCTGTATGGCGATGCCTACGCGTGAGTTTCTTGAGGAATACAGACAGAGGGGCAGCGGAGTGATGGCGCAGGTGCTCAACCTCACGCCTGAGGAGGCGAGGTTGTGTCGCGACAAGCTTCTGCTCAATATCATGCCTCAGAACAGGACTTACCGCTACAACTATCTCACGCGCAATTGTACTACCAAGGTGATGGACTTGGTCGAGTCGTGTATAGACGGCACGGTGGTATATGCCGAGAACAGGGACGCGCTCTCGTATCGCGACATCATGCATCACTTTACCGCTGATTCGCCTTGGGCTCAGGAGGGCAACGATGTGTTGCTTGGGGCTGATGTGGATACTTTGCTGTGTGAGAGAGCCAAGTGTTTCGTGCCTTGGAATTACTACGCTGCGCTGACTGATGCTGTGGTGCGCAGGCCTTCAGACGATACGCGCCGTTTGGTCCGCTATACTGAGGTGCTGGTGCCCGAATCCCAGCATTATGAGTCTAAGGGTGGCGGATGGGAGTGGGCTCATCCCATACTCGTGGGGTGGGGGATATTGGCTTTGTTCGTGTTGATTGGCGCGTGTGAATTTTGGATTGGCAGGGTTTGCCTGCCTTTGGATGTGGTGGTGATGTTGGCTCATGGATTGTTGGGCTGTGTGATGCTGTTCGTCTTCTTGTTTTCGCAGCACCCTACGTTGGATAGCAACTACCTTGTGGCTGTGCTCAATCCTTTGCCTTTGGTGGCTTTGCCCTACGTGGTGAGGTCGGTTTGGCATGGTCGTGTGTCGGCATGGCATTATGTAATGATTGTGATTCTGGTATTGTTCTTGCTGTTCATGCCGTGGATTCCCCAGCATCTGCCTATGCTGTGTGTGCCCTTGGTTATGGCTTTGCTCTCGAGGTATGTGGCGCATCTTTTGGTAATAAGAAAGAAGGGGAGGGCTGAGTCATGATGCGTGGGTACGGTACGAAGTATGGGCTGTTGGTGACGCTGGGCGTGCTGTGGTCGCTGTGTGGCGCTGAGACACAGGCCTCTCAGCTGATGCCGCGATTGGTGGTCAATATCATGGTAGACCAGCTTCGCTCGGATTACATGGACGCCTTCTCGCAGCTGTATGGCGAGGGTGGTTTCAAGTTGCTGATGCGCGAGGGGGCTTTCTATTCGCAGGCCGAATATCCGTTTGCTCGCCCAGACTTGGCGAGTGCTTCGGCATGTGTGCAGTGTGGAACTTCGCCTTATGATAATGGTATACCGGGCTTGCGTTGGCTTGACAGGCAGACACTGATACCTGTGCATTGCGTGGATGATACGGATGCCAAGGGTGTGTTTACGCATGGCGGTGCTTCGCCTCTGAGGCTGAGGGTGTCCACGATTGGCGATGAGCTCAAGGTGGCTACAAAGGGGAAAGGCATTGTGCTGAGTGTGGCTCATGGCAAGGAGGCTGCCGTGCTTTCGGCAGGTCATGCTGCTGATGGGGCTTTTTGGATTAATGTGCCTGACGGGGCATGGTGTACATCATCGTATTATGGCGCGACACCTGCTTGGCTCGGAGGGTATAATGATATTTCGAAGACTGAGGGACGTGTGGAGGCCAAATCGCCGCTTGCTTCGATCAATGACGAGGTGTGCAACTTTGCCCGCTACTGCCTGCAGTGTTCGGGCATGGGGCTTGATGATGACGCTGATTATCTGTCGGTATCTTTTTCTGCCGGCAGGAATGCTGTCAAGGGGGCTGTAGCGGAGGAGTTGCAGGATACCTATGTGCGTCTTGACTACAGTATAGCCAATCTCATTGACGCGGTATGCAGAAAGGTGGGCAGGGAGCGTGTGCTGTTTGTGCTTACGGGTTCGGGATATTGTGACGAACCTGAGGCTGCCGACCTGAGCCGATACCGTATTCCTACGGGTGTCTTCAACATCACTCGGGCTCAGATGCTGCTCAATATGTATCTGATTGCAGTGTATGGCGAAGGACAGTGGGTTGAGACGGCTCTCGACAATGAACTGTATCTGAATCTCAAGATGGCCGAGCAGCGCAATATCAATATCGACGAGATGTTGGCGCGGTGTTCGTCGTTCCTTATTCAGCTGTCTGGAGTCAAGGACGTATATACCCGCGAGAGGCTTGCTTTGGGAGCTTGGACTCCGGGCATATCCAAGTTGCGCAATGCGTACAGCCCGCAGTGCTCTGGCGATATAATGATTCAGGTATCGCCGGGGTGGTCGCTGGTCAACGATGTGACGGGCGAGAGTCGCATCTCGCGCGAGAGTTATGTGTGCTTCCCCCTGTTCTTCTTCGGTGCAGGAGTCGTGCCGCAGAAGGTGGAGTCGCCTGTCACCGTAGACCGCATCGCGCCTACTGTGTGCAGGGCTTTGCGTATCCGTTCGCCCAATGGGTGTGCCCAGGCCCCGTTGTAAGTAAGGGCAATGGATTGCGAAACTGAGAAACCAACCAAACAACAAAATAACAAAACAACCAAACAACAAAAATGGGTATATCTGATTTTTTAGTGAAATTATTTGGCGACAAGAAGTCGCGTGACTATAAGGCTTACCGTCCCTTGGTGGATGCTGTATGTGATGTTTATCCCAAGATTTCGGCGTTGAACAATGACGAACTGCGCGAGCGTGTGCAGGAGCTTCGCCGTACCATTGCAGACAGGGTGTCTGCCGAACGTGAGGAAATCGGGCGCATCAAGGCTCAGATTCCTGAGACTGACATTCAGGACCGTGCGCCTTTGTTCCACCAGATTGACAAGTTGGAAAAGGAAGTGCTCGACAAGCTGGAGGTTGTACTGGACGAGGTGAGGGCCGAGGTCTTTGCTATTGTCAAGAGCACTGCCGAGCGTTTTGCCAACAATGCTGACATACGCGTGAAGGCTAATGACTTTGACCGGGAGCTCGCTGCCAAGCATGACTTTGTGGATATTGACGGCGATACGGCTGTGTATCATAATGAGTGGGTGGCAGGTGGCAACCTGACATTGTGGAACATGGTGCATTTTGATGTGCAGCTCTTTGGCGGCACAGTATTGCATCAGGGCAAGATTGCAGAGATGTTTACCGGTGAGGGCAAGACGCTTACGGCTACGCTGCCTGTGTTCCTGAATGCCCTGACTGGCAATGGCGTACACGTCGTGACGGTCAACGATTATCTTGCCAAGCGTGACTCAGAGTGGATGGGACCTATATATATGTTCCATGGTCTGAGCGTGGATTGCATTGACAAGCATGAGCCTAACAGTGTGGCGCGACGCAATGCTTATCTGGCTGATATCACCTTTGGTACCAACAATGAGTTTGGCTTTGACTACCTTCGCGACAATATGGCTCAGGATCCTGCCGATTTGGTGCAGCGTATGCATAATTACGCTATCGTCGACGAGGTTGACTCTGTGCTGATTGATGATGCCCGTACTCCGCTGATTATCTCTGGCCCTGTGCCTAAGGGTGATGATCAGATGTACGAGGAGTATCAGCCTCTCGTAGAGCGTCTCGTGGGTGTGCAGCGCACTTTGGCTACCCAGTATCTGGCCGAGGCCAAGAAGTCTATCTCCGAGGGTACAGCCAATGGCGACAAGTCCTTGACTCAGGCTGGTTTCTTGTCGTTGTATCGCAGCTTCAAGGCATTGCCCAAGAATAAAGCCTTGATCAAGTATCTCTCCGAGCCGGGCATCAAGGCAGGCCTGCTGTCGACTGAGGAGATCTATATGGAGAACAACAATCGCCGTATGCCCGAGGCCATCGAGCCTTTGTATTTCGTGGTAGACGAGAAGCAGAACAGTGTAGACCTCACTGACAAGGGCAATGACTGGCTGGCTTCGCAGGTCAATGATCACTCGCTCTTCGTCTTGCCCGATATCGCAGGCATGATGTCGCAGATTGAGGCAGACAAGTCGCTTGACGATGAGACCCGCATTCAGCGTAAGGACGAGGTATACAATGACTACGCGCTGAAGAGCGAGCGCGTACATACCCTGCAGCAGTTGCTCAAGGCTTATACGATGTTCAATCTCAATGACGAGTATGTGATACAGAACGGTGAGATTAAGATTGTCGATGAGCAGACGGGACGTATCATGGAAGGACGCAGATGGAGCGACGGCTTGCATCAGGCGGTTGAGGCCAAGGAGCACGTCAAGGTGCAGGCTGCAACGCAGACGTATGCTACGATTACGTTGCAAAACTATTTCCGTATGTATCACAAGCTTGCTGGTATGACTGGTACGGCTGTGACCGAGGCTGGCGAGTTTTGGGACATCTACAAGCTTGATGTGGTCGAGGTGCCTACCAACCGTGATGTGATCCGCACGGATATGAACGACCGTATCTACAAGACGCAGCGCGAGAAGTATATGGCTGTGATTGATGAGGTGGAGCGTATGCGCAATGCAGGCAGACCTGTGCTCGTAGGTACCACGAGTGTGGAGATTAGCGAGCTGCTCTCGCGTATGTTGCAGATGCGCAAGATTCCTCATCAGGTGCTGAATGCCAAGTTGCATCAGAAGGAGGCGGATATCGTCAAGGAGGCAGGCCGTAGCGTGAACGGTCTTGGTACTGTGACGATTGCCACCAATATGGCTGGTCGTGGTACGGATATCAAGCTGACTCCTGAGGTCAAGGAGGCTGGCGGTCTGGCTATCATCGGTACGGAGCGTCACGAGAGCCGTCGTGTGGACCGTCAGCTGCGTGGTCGTTCGGGGCGTCAGGGCGACCCTGGGTCTTCGGTGTTCTATGTGTCGCTTGAGGACAAGCTGATGCGACTCTTTGCAAGCGAGCGTATAGCCAAGATTATGGATAGCATGGGCTTCCAGGAGGGTGAGATGATTGAGCACAGCATGATTACCCGCTCTATCGAGAGGGCTCAGAAGAAGGTGGAGGAGAACAATTTCGGCGTGCGCAAGCGTCTGCTGGAATATGACGATGTGATGAACAAGCAGCGTACGGTCATCTACGAGAAGCGTCGACATGCTCTAATGGGCGAGCGTCTGGGCATGGATATTGCCGATATGATTTGGGACCGCGTGTGTCATATCATGGAGAGCCGTGACTACGAGAATTGCCGCGAACAGTTCCTGGAGGTCTTGGCTATGGAGTTCCCCCTGTCGCAAGACCGCTACTTGGGCGGCAATATTGACGAGCTGGCAGAGGAGGTTTATCAGATGGCAATGGAGCGTTTCAAGCAGAAGTGCCAGATTATCTCTGCCAATGCCTATAAGGCAGTCTCTTTGATTGTGGAAAATCCCGACAGTATGCCTCATTACGAGAATATCATGGTGCCTGTCATCGACGGACGTCGTGTATATCAGGTGCAGGTCAATATTCAGGAGGCGTATGACACCAAGGCTCAGAATGTGGTGACGGCATTCCACAAGAGCCTTATCCTGCATACTATCGATGAGGCTTGGAAGGAGAACCTGCGCCTGCTTGATGAGTTGAAGCATTCCGTACACAATGCTTCGTATGAGCAGAAGGATCCCCTGCTGATATACAAGCTTGAGTCGGTCAAGTATTTTGACCAGATGGTCAATAAGATTAACGACCGTACGGTGAGCGTGCTGATGCGTGCCCAGGTGCCAGAGTTGCAGATTCGTGAGGCTCCTGCAGCCCCTGTCAGGCAGCCTAAGCAACGTCTGCAGGAAAGCCGCTCTGACATGACAGACGAAGGTATGCGTTCTGCGGCTTCGCGCGACACACGCGAGCAGCAGCCGCGTCAGCCTATCCGACGCGAGAACTTGCCCGGACGCAACGAGCCTTGTCCTTGCGGGTCGGGTCTGAAGTTCAAGAACTGCCACGGCAAGGGTATAGTATGACACAGATATTATGAAGAGTCCTAAGTTGGAATTGCAACGTGCGTTGAGGCACGTTGCAGCACGCTTCCCCCAAGATAGGGAGCCTGTGCTTACAGACATCGCTCTGAGGGTCTTCCCTCATAGTGGTGAGGTGCGTTTCTATGACGATGACGAGAAGGAGCTGATGCGTATCGTCGTGCCTGAGTGGATCAAGGGGTCGTGCGACGAGGCCTTCTACGACAAGGTGGCTCCAGTGCTCCGTCAGGTACTGGCGGAGTCGCGCAAGGATATCATCGACAAGATGTCGCTGTTGCGCCCCTTCTCGTTTACGATGCAGGACGAAGACGGCGATACGCTGACCGACCTCTATATCGTAGATGACGACGAGACGATGATTATCTCAGGCGACCTCTTGGATGGCTTGGACAAGGATTTGGACAATTTCCTTGACAATCTGATGAAAGATTAGTATCGGGAGAGTAAGACTTGCCAGGGTCACAATCTGACTCGTAGGCGAGTCTTTCTTCGTTTTTGGGGCGCAGTATGTCAGAATTGGCATTATCACTATGGTGGTGATGACATACCATGCCATGACTGTCGGTGTGCTGATATGGCCCGTCGATGCAGGAATGCAGAGCAGTATTGCCGCTATGCTTGCATAAATGACCGAGACGGAGTATCGCGCCCTGTCGATGGGGCGAGTGGTGTGCATTCTGCTTCGGAGTAGCCCCATGCAGTCTTCGTCCCAGGCATGGCGTGAAGCGAGTACCGGTAGCGATGGGGCAAGCATGGCATAGAGTATGGCAAACTCCTGAATGTCGGGGGTAATGCCGGCAAGGATTGTCAGGATGATGGCGCAGAGTATACTGCCCGTCATCTTTTTTCGTATTGCAGGGGTGCGCCATCTGAGTCGCATCTCGCGGCTTATGAGGCCGTTTCCTGTGATGTCGGGAAGCGATATGCCCTTTGCCCACTCGTGGGCGAGGGTGACAGCTATGTGTCGAAAGGCCAGATATACGTAGCCGTTTGCCATGAAGACCGGTGCTAACCACCACATGGGCCATAGGGCTGGCAGCCAAATATAGTTGATGGGCATTAGAGCATAGCGCAGGGCGTATGCTATGCGCAGGGAGTGGCGTGGTATGGGCAGGTGGTGATAGTGTGTGAACTTATAGCTTGGGGTGGTCTGGAACAGGAGGCGTATGATGAAGTCGCTGATGATGAGCTCTGGGATATGCTGTTGGAGTGATTGGGGGCCATATCGTCTCATGCTCCATGCAAAGAGTATCCATAGGGCGAGTTGGAGCGTCCATATTATTATGTCGCGCTTGAAATGAATACTGCGCCGCTTCTCTATGTATGAGAGGCGGCACAGTATGATTATTGTCTTGAGACTTGTCATTTCCCTCTTGGTGGCTTGCGTTGCGCTTTTAGCTGAGGGCTTTGACTGTCTCTTGGAGGGCTGCTATCTTGCTTTGTGCGTCTGAGAGCTTCTTGCGCTCGAGCTCCACCACTTGGGCTGGTGCATTTTGTACGAAGCGTTCGTTGCCGAGCTTCTTTTCGATGCCTGCCATGAAGCCTTGCAGACGCTTGATTTCTGCTTGTGCTTTGGCTATCTCTGCTGCTGCGTCGATGAGGTTGCCGAGAGGCACGGCATATTCGTCAGTGCCTACGAGGAACGACTGCGCAGAGTCGCTCTTTTGCTCCACGTAGATTATTTCGCCTATGCCAGCCATCTTCTTGACGAGGGCTTCTCCCCATGCTTCAGGGAGTGGGAGCTGACCTGACACGACTTCGAGGTCGAGAGCCTCGCGTGGAGAGATGTTCTTCTGCTGGCGTACTGCACGCACTCCAGAGATTACTTGCTTGGCAGCCTCAAACTTGCCTGTCAGCTCTGCGTCCTCCGCGCTGGGCTCAGCGAGCTTGAGAGTCGCGGTCATGATGCTTTCGCCCTCGACGCGTTCTGCGATGTGCTGATAGAGTTCCTCGGTGATGAAAGGCATGAAGGGGTGGAGTATCTTCATGAGCTGCTCAAAGATGTCCAGAGTGGCGGCGAGCGTCTTGGCATCTATGGGAGCTTGGTATGCAGGCTTGATCATCTCCAGGTACCAGCCTGAGAATTCGTCGGTGAAGAGCTTGAACGTAGCCATCAGTGCTTCGTTGAGGCGGTACTTGTTATAGAGGTCGTTGATCTCTGCGGCATAGCTGCGCAGCTGGGCCTGCATCCATTCGATGGTGTGGACGTTGGCGGCGGGCTGCTCGATTGTGTCATCGACAGTCCAGCCCTTGATGAGTCGGAAGGCATTCCATATCTTGTTGCAGAAAGCCGAACCTTGCATACAGAGACTTTCGTCAAAGAGTATGTCGTTGCCAGCCGGGGCTGCCAGGAGCATGCCCATGCGTACGCCGTCGGCTCCATATTTCTCTATGAGCGCGATGGGGTCGGGCGAGTTGCCGAGCTGCTTTGACATCTTGCGTCCGAGATTGTCGCGGACTATGCCCGTGAAATAGACGTTGCGGAAGGGAACATCGTTGAGATACTCCTCGCCAGCCATAATCATGCGTGCCACCCAGAAGAAGATGATGTCGGGACCTGTCACCAAATCAGCCGTGGGGTAGTAGTAGCTTATCTCCTCGTTGCCGGGGTTGTTGATGCCGTCAAACAGGGATATTGGCCACAGCCATGACGAGAACCAAGTGTCGAGAGCGTCCTCGTCGTGTCGCAGGTCTTCGGCTTGTATGTCTTGCCCGTACTTGGCGCGTGCCTTCTCGAGAGCCTCTTCGGCATTCATGGCTACCACGAAGTCCTGCTCGCTGTCCTTGATATAGTATGCAGGTATGCGATGACCCCACCATAGCTGACGGCTGATACACCAGTCGTCGATGTTCTCAAGCCAGTTGCGGTATGTGGTGACATATTTCTGAGGGTAAAACTTGATCTTGCCTTCGAGTACCGGAGGGAGTGCAATGTCGGCAAAGTGTTGCATGCTCAGATACCATTGCATACAGAGTCGTGGCTCCACGGCCGTGTCGGGGTTACGCTCGCTGTAGCCTACCTTGTTCTCATAGTCCTCGATGTGGTCCATGAGGCCAGCCTCGCTGAGGTCCTTGGCTATCTGGATGCGGACATCGTTGCGGTCCATGCCTACATACATGCCTGCTGCAGGGCTTATGGTGCCGTCGGGGTTGAAGATGTCGATAGTCTCGAGTTTGTGTGTCTTGCCCAGATTGTAGTCGTTGACATCGTGAGCAGGAGTGACCTTGAGGCAGCCAGTGCCAAACTCTATGTCCACGTATCGGTCTTCGATGACGGGAATCACGCGGCCTACCAGAGGCACGATGACCTTGTGCCCCCTCAGCCACTGGTTCTTGACGTCCTTGGGGTTGATACACATAGCCGTGTCGCCCATGATAGTCTCAGGGCGGGTCGTAGCCACTACGGCATAGTAGCCTCGCTCGTCTTTATGACAGACTTCGCCCTCTTGCCCTGTGAGCTGTACGGGGTTGGTGTCGGCATCGGCCACGTAATATTTCAGATGGTAGAGCTTCGACTTCTCTTCGCGATATATTACCTCGATGTTGGAGAGGGCAGTCTGCGCCTTGGGGTCCCAGTTGACCATGCGCAGACCGCGATATATGAGCCCCTTCTCGTAGAGGTCGCAGAACACACGCAAGACGCTCTCGCTGCGCTTCTCGTCCATGGTGAAGGCTGTGCGGTCCCAGTCGCAACTCGCTCCGAGACGACGCAGCTGCTTGAGGATTATGCCTCCGTGCTCGTGAGTCCAGTCCCAGGCATGGCGCAGAAACTCTTCGCGAGTGAGATCCTGCTTGCGTATGCCCTTCTCAGCCAAGCGGTTTACCACCTTGGCTTCGGTGGCGATGCTGGCATGGTCTGTCCCGGGCACCCAGCACGCATTCTTGCCTTGCAGACGTGCGCGGCGTACGAGTATGTCCTGGATAGTATTGTTGAGCATGTGACCCATGTGGAGCACTCCAGTCACATTGGGTGGAGGTATCACGATTGTGTATGGCTCGCGACCGTCCGGCTTGCTGCTGAAGAGCTTGTTGTCAAGCCAGTACTGGTACCATTTGCCCTCTACTTCGGCTGGGCTGTACTTTGCTTTCAATTCCATATTTTGCAAATTTTATACTTATATTCGGGCGCAAAATTACTAAAAAATCAGCATATTTTCGTACCTTTGCGTGAAATAATTATACTTGAAGCAGATTATGCAAGATAAAATCAGTTCACGAGAGGAAAAGTTGCAGGCTTTTGGACGCCTGCTCGATGTTATGGACACACTGCGCGAGAAATGCCCCTGGGATGCAAAGCAGACCAACGAGTCACTGCGTCCCAACACGATAGAGGAGTGTTTTGAGCTATGTGACGCCCTAATCAAGAATGACGACAAGGAGATATGCAAGGAACTCGGCGATGTCCTGCTCCATGTCGTATTTTACGCCAAGATAGGTAGCGAGAAAGGCGTGTTTGACATTGCCGATGTCTGCAACAAGTGTTGCGACAAACTCATCTTCCGCCACCCTCATGTCTACGGCGAAGAAGAGAGCCTCAAGCATTCCAATATCAATCTCAAGGAGGTGGAGAATGCTGGCGACGTGGTGCTCAACTGGGAGAAGATAAAGCAGATGGAGAAAGATGGCAACAAGACCGTACTTTCGGGCGTGCCCGATGCCCTGCCGTCGCTCATCAAGGCATACCGCATACAAGACAAGGCACGCAGCGTCGGCTTTGACTGGGACAAGCGCGAGGACGTATGGGCCAAGGTGCACGAAGAGGTCGACGAGCTGCGGGCAGAGCTGGAGCGCGACGATGCCGAACGTTCTACATCTGAGTTCGGAGATTTCCTCTTCTCGCTAATCAATGCCGCTCGCCTGTATCATATCAATCCTGATAATGCGCTGGAGCGTACGAACCGCAAGTTCATACAACGCTTTACCTACGTAGAGCAGAAAGCCAAAGAGCAAGGGCTCAGACTTCAGGACATGACACTCGGGCAAATGGACAAGTTTTGGAATGAGGCAAAGTGCGAGAGCGAATCTTGACCTTTGCTCAATATAATAAATAACCCATCTAAATCAAAGATTATGAAATGCTTAATGCTTTCAATCATCGCACTTGCGATGTTCGTTTCGGGAGTGAATGCACAGACAGTATCAGGACGCAAGAAGGGGATACAGGCAGAGTCGTCGTTTGTCTTTGCCGGAGCAAACCATTGGGCTCTTGGAGGCAGACAGACCATAGGGTATTGCATCAATCCAGACTGGTACGTAGGCGTTGGCGCAGGTTTTATATCCAATCTCAACCCCTCGGGCAATGATGTGAATATAGCCCCGCTATATCTCAATGCACGCTGGTACTGGAAAGACCGCCGTTGGTCACCATTCGTCGACATGAGTGCAGGATATGCTTTTGCCACGAGCACAGGCACAGGCGGTGGCGCATATGTCGCTCCGCTCGTAGGCATCAACTACCACATCAAGGGGCGCCTCTCTCTCGATTTGGGCCTGGGCTACCTCTACGAGGGCTGCACCTATTATGGCATGGCATTCAATCAGCACAGCCCCGAAATCAGAATAGGGCTCAGATACTGAGAAACACCGAGAGCCTTCATGTACCACGGGGTGTAGCGCACTTGGTGCGTGAATCTCCGATACGATAGTCTGACCATCTGTCTGCTTGCTGGTAAGACTACCTGCAGAACCATTGATTTTTGAGATTATGCTTTTTAGGATTGGCATTGTGTTTGAGGTTTTAAGGTTTTAAGGTTTTAAGGTTTTGAGGTTTTAAGGTTTTGAGGTTTTAAGGTTTTAAGGTTT
>CALZLQ010000029.1 GCA_945788385.1 uncultured Prevotellaceae bacterium | reverse complement strand
TTGACTAACTTCAATTTGAGAGACATGTCTCTCAAATTGAAGAAGCAAGAAAAAGGGTTTCTCCGTTGAGGAGAAACCCTTTTCACAAGACTCTGCTATGGAGTCTTTTACAACTATGACATGTAGTAGTTATTACTCAGCAACTACTGTGTCAGCTGATACAGTGTCAGCTGCTACTGTGTCGCAGCAAGAAGCTACTGTGTCGCAGCATACTGAATCGCTGTCGCAGCATGCACCCTGCTCAGTCTTGTTACCACATGAAGCGAAAGAAACAGCTACGATAGCTGCAAATACGAATGCTAACTTTTTCATTTTGTTTTGCTTTTTAATTATTATTCAATCAATCAATTTTCAATTCTCTGCAACCGTTTTTCCCGTTTGCGATGCAAAGGTACGACAATTTATTTATATGTTGTTCACTTTTTCCCATTTTTTTTGTTAGAAAATTAATTATTTTTAATCCGTTACTCGTAACTATCAGAATATCAGTATAATACTAAAATGTTAAAAATACACTCTTTTCACGCGCGAACATATATATATGAAAAAAGTTGTATCTTTGTGGTCGTATGAGCAATTTGAAGGATAAAAAGGCGGCTTTCTTTACACTGGGCTGCAAGTTGAATTTTGCCGAGACCAGCACTATTGGCAAACAGCTGAAGGCTGAGGGTGTCAGGACTGTGGGTCGGGGTGAGATAGCTGATATCTGTGTAGTCAACACTTGTAGTGTGACTGAGGTGGCTGACAGCAAGTGCCGTCAGGCTATACATAGGCTTGTGCGTCAGCATCCAGGAGCGCTGGTTGTTGTGACGGGCTGCTATGCACAGCTCAAACCTGAACGAGTTTCTGCTATAGAGGGTGTTGACCTCGTGCTTGGCAACAATGAAAAGGGTGAGGTGATTGATGCCATACGCCAGCGTATAGACATGATGCCCGAGGAGCGTGCACTGTGTGCTCACGAGCATCACACTGTGCGCACTGCTGATATTCGCACGTTTGTACCTTCGTGCTCGAATGGTGACCGCACTCGCTACTTCCTAAAGGTGCAGGATGGATGTGATTATTACTGCACGTATTGCACTATCCCCTTCGCTCGTGGACGTAGTCGCAATGGCTCGATTGAAAGTATGGTGGCGCAGGCACGCGAGGTGGTGCTCTCTGGTGGCAAGGAGATTGTCATCACTGGGGTGAATATAGGAGATTTCGGCAAGTCTACGGGTGAGTCGTTCGCCAGTCTGATTCAGGCTCTCAATGAGGTGGAGGGTATCGAGCGTTATCGCATATCGAGCATTGAACCTAACCTGCTCACTGATGAGATCCTGCGTTTCTGTGCTGATAGCGAAAAGTTCGTGCCGCATTTCCATATCCCGTTGCAGAGTGGCAGCGACGAAGTGCTGCGTCTTATGCGTCGCAAGTATGACACCGCCTTGTTCAGGTCTAAGGTGGAACGTGTATTGGAGTTGATGCCTGATGCCTTTATCGGTGTTGACACTATTGTCGGTACTCGCGGCGAGACTGAACAGCTCTTTGAGCAAGCGTATGAGTATATGGCTTCGTTGCCTGTGGCGCAGTATCATGTGTTCTCATATAGCGAACGTCCCGGTACCAAGGCTTTGGAAATACCGCACAGGGTGTCGCCCTCAGAGAAGAAGATACGCTCGCAGCGTATTCTTGAGCTTAGCGACAGGCTCACTCATGAGTTTTATGGCAGGTATATCGGGACTGTCCGTCCTGTCCTCCTTGAGCATAGTAACACCTCTGGGCTTGTACATGGCTTTACCGACAACTACATCAGGGTGGAGATAGTGGACGAAGATATAGCTTCGCTTGACAATTGTATAGTCAACGTAAGTTTACAGGGCTGGAATGACGATAATACAGCATTGACAGGAAGGATTGTTTGATGATATTTTCTTAATTCAAGGAAAGGTGGCAAAGGTTGCAGTAGTAATATTAAATTGGAATGGCAGGGATATGATGAGACAGTTTCTGCCTTACGTCGTACTCCATTCTACGGGGGCGGATGTTGTCGTGGCAGACAATGGCAGTAATGACGGCTCAACAGATATGCTCAGGAGAGAATTCCCCGCGGTTCGTATAGTGCAACTTGACAGGAACTATGGCTTCGCTGAGGGATATAATCAGGCTTTGGATGCCCTTGTTCGGCAGTATCGGGCTGAGGGCTTGACTTTGCCCGAATATTATGTCTTGCTTAACAGTGATGTCGAGACCACTCCGGATTGGCTCTGTGTCTTGACTGATTTCATGGACTTACACCTTGATGTTGCAGCATGCCAGCCAAAATTGCGTTGCCAGTGGAATAAGGGGGCGTTTGAGTATGCCGGAGCGTGTGGAGGATATATCGATGCTTTTGGCTACCCGTATTGCCGAGGGCGGCTGATGAGGGTCGTGGAGGACGACTACGGACAGTATGACTATCTCTGTGACAAGGACCGCATGGAGGGTAAGATGGCTGTCTATGACTGCCTTTGGGCTACAGGGGCCTGTCTCATGATACGCCGCAAGGATTGGGAGGAGTCGGGAGGTTTGGACGGTCGTTTTTTCGCTCATCAGGAGGAAATTGATCTGTGCTGGCGTCTGCGCTCCCGAGGACGCAGAGTGGTATGCTTAACCCAGAGCATGGTATATCATCAGGGGGGAGGTACTTTGCCTCAAGGCAATCCGCATAAGGATTTTCTGAACTTCCGCAACAATCTGCTCCTTTTGTATAAGAATCTTCCTGCAGAGAGTTTGAACAAAATCATGTTCATACGCTTTTGGCTTGATGCCCTTGCCAGCTTACAGTTTCTGCTGGTGGGGCAATTTGGCAGTTTTGCAGCCGTGTGGAGGGCAAGGGCCGAGTTTCGCCGTATGCGTAAGGAGTTTGAAACTGACCGCCAGGAGAATCTTGGCAAGGCGCTCGTGTCGCCCGTGCCTGAACAGTCAGACATCTCTCTGTTATGGAGATATTATGTCAAGGGCGTACGACGTTTCAGCGATTTAGGCGTTTAGCCCTTACCTATAAGGAATATGGCCGGGACTTTGCTCAGGTCGGGCAAGGTCTTCTTTTTCCACTCTGCGATAGTATAGGTCTTGATCCATTCGTCTGTTGTGGTGATGCCTGCGGCAATGCACATATGTGTCTGTGGACGTAGGGTGCGAGTCAACGTTTCAAACATTTTTCGGTTGCGGAAAGGTGTCTCAATAAAAAGTTGCGTCTGATTTTCGCTCAGAGCACGTGATTCCAGAGCCTTGAGTCTCTTGGCCCTCTCGGCATCATCTACGGGTAGGTAACCGTTGAATGCAAAGGACTGACCGCACAGCCCACTACCCATCACAGCCATTATCATGCTGTTGGGACCTACGAGTGGCACTACCCTTAGCCCTTTGCGCTGTGCTTGAGCCACGACCTCAGCTCCAGGGTCTGCCACAGCAGGACATCCTGCCTCGGATATTACCCCAACGGCCGTGCCACTCTGCAATACCCGAATAGGCTCTGCAAAACTGTGGTCTTGGGCGTGCTTGCCCATATCGTAGAATGTACAGTCGTCAATGGGAAAATCGCGGTCCATCTTTCTCAAGAACCTGCGTGCAGTACGGATTTCTTCGACTACGAAATGTCTAATCTCCCTGACCACGGAAGCATTGTAGGATGGCAGGACCTGCGAAAGCTCGGTATCGCCGAGGCTGACTGGTATCAAATACAGTGCCGCTTGCATGATATATTGGATATGTGTATAATAATGTAACGCGAAGATACGACGAAAAGAGCAAAAAAACAAATAAAGTTGGCCAATATGTTCTCTATCTCAAATTATTTTACTAATTTTACTACGCAAAAAATAGCAAAGACCATGAATAGCAACAAGACTTTTATTGCATTTGACGGTGATGCAGTACGTGATACCACCAACAGTAATATTGGGTTGTTTCACCAAATGGCCGAGTGGCAGAAACGTTATCCAAATCGTTTCAACTTCATCAACATCGACAGTATTGACTATATGGCAAATCATGACGACTTTGTCGACGAAAACGTCAAGACCTTCCTTTTCCGCCAGCTTGAAAAAGCAGACAATCTCCTCGTTGTGGTCAGCCGTTATACAAACCCTGACAGCAAATGGCTCAACTGGATGATTTCGCGTGCTGTAAACCGCTATCATCTCCCTGTTGTCGTCGCAATCGATGGTGTAACCGAAGTGACCGAAGAGACCATGAAGAAATGGCATGACCGTTTCCCTGCCAAAATCAAGAAATATATAGGTCGCGACAGCGCGCGCATGTGCTATATACCATTGATGCAGACCAAAGTGGAGCGAGCTCTTGACTATTTTGGGGTAAGAAGCCAAACCTATCCTTGGAATAGCACTACAATCTACTGATTACATCGTCATATTGCGCCACCCCTATGTCATATATCAGCAAAATCGAAATAGACTCTCTCTGGAGCGGTCTTCATCATGTCCAATGGACTCTGCGAAATGATGTCAATATACTGAGCGGAGTCAACGGAGTGGGCAAGAGCACTATATTGTCTCGAGTAGTGAAGCATCTCACGGATGTAGACCGTCTCGCTAAGATTAACGATGGAGTGACCCTCACATTCGAACCTCCTGAATCCAGTGGGGTCAATATCCATGTCATACGTTCGTTTGACCGTCCAGTCATCACGAGCGACATGATGTCGCGCGTCGTTGATATCAATCTCCATACCGAACTCGATTTCCAGCTCTACCAGCTGCAGCGACACTATCTTGACTATCAAGTGAGTCTATCCAATCGTCTTGTGCAGCTTTTCACCACCCAGAACCCTGAGGCACAGCGTATGGCGGAAGTGATAGCTGCTGAAAAAACGCGCTTTTATGACATAATAGACAGTCTTTTTGCAGATACGGGCAAGGTAGTAGTGCGCACGAGCAACGAAATAGAGATGCTCCAGCACAAAGAACGTCTCACTCCATACCAACTCTCCAGCGGAGAGAAACAGATGCTCATCATTCTGCTGACTGTACTCGTAGAAAAACGCCAGCCCTACACGATATTCATGGACGAGCCCGAGATTTCCCTCCACGTTGAGTGGCAGCAGAAACTCATATCTCTCATACGCGAACTCAACCCCAACGCCCAAATAATTCTCACCACCCATTCCCCCGCAGTCATCATGAACGGATGGGCAGATTGCGTAACAGACGTCGAAGACATTATATCCTGACCATCCACACCGCCCTCCCTAATGAAACGTCTGACACAAAACATATCAAGCGAGTGGCAGCAGGCAGCAAATATGTTGAGGCCAAAGCACGTCAAGAAGAAAATTGTCGCGTACGTAGAGAGTTATGACGACATAGCGTTTTGGCGCGACATTCTTGATGAGTTTGAGACTCCTGACATACGCTTCGAGATTATGTTGCCTTCGCGCACCACTCTGGGCAAAGGCAAGAAACTCGCCCTGACCCACGACCTCGGTCCCTATATGATAGCTTGTGTCGATGCTGACTACGACTACCTTATGAAAGGAGCGACCCCCATCAGCCACCAACTCTGCACCTCACCGTATATTCTCCACACCTACGTCTATGCCATAGAGAACTACCAATGCTATGCTCCAGGGCTTCACAAGTCATGTACCCGTGCCACCCTCAATGATCGTACGATAATAGACTTCGAAGCCTTCTTCGCAGAATACAGCCGCATCATTTGGCCACTCTTCGTATGGAGTGTATGGTCGTACCGCCACGGCAGGGACTGTGAGTTCGGAATAACCAATATGGCAGAGACAATTACCTTTCACGACCTCAATATCCACAACATAGCCCAATCCTTTGAGACGCTCCGACACAAAGTCAACAAACGTATCAATCGTCTGCACCAGCGTTTTCCCGAAGGCAAGAAGACCTACAAGCCCCTCATGCAGGAACTGCTGGACATGGGTATACACCCCGAAGACACATATCTCTACATACAGGGACATGCTCTCAAGGATGGTGTCACCATTCCGCTCCTCACCCCCGTCTGTACACAGTTACGTCGGGAGCGCGAGCGCGATATTGAAAGGTACGCCTTGCACGCCACTCAATTTCAAAACGAACTCTCCAGCTATCGTCACAGCTCTATCCCCATAGAGATAGCCCTCAGTAAAAGTACAACGTACCGCAAGTCCGCCCCATTTCAAGCTCTCAAGGCTGACATAACACGATTGATAACTGAATCCGGCACCGCAAAATAAGAATCAATATCTTTAATCAGTCCTGACTTGCAGAACACTATCACCCTATCACCAGGCATGATTTGCGTACTGCCCGTCACATGAGTACCCACGCCATCACGCACCAGTCCACCCAAAGTAATCCCCGACGGAAACCGGAATTCGCGGATAGACTTTTTGGTGATGGGACTTCCCTCCGAAGCTATAAATTCGGCTACATCTGCGTCAGCAATGGTCAAGCGTCTGATACTGGCCACATCTGTATCAAGCAACAGACGATATATATGACTCGCCGCTGTCATCTTCTTGTTAATAATAGTACCGATATCCAGTTTCTCAGCCATAGCCACATACGCGATATTCTCCACCTGAGCCACCGTCTTACGCACCCCAAGACGTTTGGCAGCCAAACATGCCAGAATGTTTTCCTCGGTATTGGTAGTCAAAGCAGCAAAACCTTGCACTTCGCTTATACCCTCCTCGATAAGAAGGTCTGTGTCACGCGCATCACCTTGGATTACCATGACATCCTCATTCTCAAGCTGTTCGATTAGTTGTTGGCAACGCAACTCATTCTGCTCTATAATCTTCATGGAAATATTGGCAGGCTTGGCGTGAGCCACATGCATCGCAATATGTCCGCCTCCCATCACCATGACGCTCTTCACATCAGCATAGTCCTCCTTGCCCACAATCTTACGTATAGTTTGGATATGCTTCTTTGTTGTCATGAAATAGGCTATATCTCCAAGTTGCAGCTCACTGTTGCCATTAGGTATGATAGTAGCATCACCATGCTTGATAGCCACGATGTGATACGGTGTCGTCACATCAAAAAGTTTATGCAGAGGCTTGCCGAACAGAGCTCTGGCTTCCTCCCTCAGTTTGATGCCAAGCAGGCACAATGCCCCGCCATGCACCTCCCAATACTGTCTCACCCACGAACGCTTCAAGCCCTCTATTATTTCCTCTGCAGCAAGCTCCTCAGGATACACAACAGAGTCAATACCCATTCTCTTGAACATTCCGCTATACTCTGGAGTAGTATATTCGCTGTTGTCCACACGCGCCACCGTCTTACGTGCTCCCAAAGTGTGAGCTATCATGCAACAAGTGATATTTCTGGTCTCCTCAGGAGTCACGGCTATAAACAAATCGGCATGAGCCACCCCAGCCTCCATAAGCCCCGCGATACTCGTCGGCGACACATTCATCGTCAGCAAATCATAGTTACCCCCAGCCAGAGGTTCCGTCTTCTCTGGATTCTCGTCAATCAATATGATATCGTGACTCTCACTCGCCAGCAACTCTGCAAGATGAGTCCCTACGGCACCAGCACCAGCAATAATAATCTTCATTCTACCATCAATACAAAAGCGTCAATATTACAGATTATCTGCGAAAAGCTCAAATCCACCTCTCGATGCCCTCCCTGTCGAGCCCCACAATCTTGTATAGCTCATCAGGCGAGCCATGCTCAACAAATCTGTCAGGCAATCCCAGACGCGTCAAGCGCGTACTGCAACCTTGGTCAGAGAGCCATTCGAGCACTGCGCTCCCCAAGCCCCCGTCGCGTACCCCATCCTCTACTGTAATGATATGGGAGTAATTGGAAGCCACTTCCCGTAGTATGCCTTCGTCAAGAGGCTTGAGAAAACGCATATCATAGTGGGCGCAACCACGCTCACTCGCTATGGAACTACAAAGATTACCGATAGGCCCTATACTGAGTATAGCCGTATCCGAGCCCTCAACGAGCTTGCGTCCCTTGCCAATCCCGACCTCTTCCATGGGCACCTCCCAATGCTTCAACACCCCGCGTCCACGAGGGTAGCGGATGACGAAAGGTCCGTCATGATGCATACACGCAGTATACATCAAGTGACGCAACTCCGCCTCATTCATAGGAGAAGCGATAACTACATTAGGTATAGGTCGCAAAGCCGCCATATCAAAAGCCCCGTGATGAGTAGGTCCATCTTCCCCAACAAGTCCAGCCCTGTCAAGGCAAAACACCACATGCAGACCGCTGATGGCCACATCGTGAATGATATTATCATAGGCACGCTGTGCAAAGCTGCTATATATATTGCACACAGGGATAAGTCCGTCCTTAGCCATACCCGCACAGAAAGTCACGGCATGCCCTTCAGCTATACCGACATCAAAACAACGCTCTGGCATCTCCCTCATCATGATACTCAGCGAGCAACCCGTAGGCATAGCGGGAGTAACTCCGACAATGCGCTCGTCATTGCGGGCCAGTTCGAGGATAGTCTGTCCAAACACATCCTGATAGCGGGGAGCCTGGTCAGTCTCATCACCCACCACTCGTTCTCCCGTTTCCGGGCAGAATTTGCCAGGTGCGTGAAACACCGTAGGATTCTTCTCGGCAGGAACAAACCCCTTACCCTTGGTCGTATGTATATGTAGCAGACGCGGTCCCTTCATATCCTTGATACTACGCAGCGTCTCCACCAAAGCAATCACATTATGTCCGTCCTGCGGGCCGAAATAGCGGATATCCATGCCCTCAAACACATTCTGCTGGTTATGGATAAGCGACTTGACCGAATTATTGAAGCGCAGCAAACGTCTCTTTCCCTTGTCTGTCAGCCAGCCCCAAGCCAAGAGCCTCCGAGCAGCCCTGTCACGCCACCTGTTGTAAGCAGCCGAAGTATGCAAGGTGTGGAGATACTGTTTCATCCCCCCCACACTGCTGTCGATACTCATATTGTTGTCGTTGAGGATAATGAGCAGATTGTTAGGCATCGACGAAGCATTGTTCAGCCCCTCGAAGGCCAAGCCCCCACTCATACTGCCATCACCTATGACCGCCACGACATGACGCTCATTTCCTTCCCTCTGAGCCGCCACCGCCATACCCAAAGCCACAGAAATAGAAACCGAGGCATGTCCGCACGTAGCCGTGTCATACACACTTTCCTCAGGCGAAGGGAAAGGCTTTATGCCACCAAGATGACGATTCGTATGAAAGACCTCACGCCTTCCCGTAAGAATCTTGTGCACATAAGCCTGATGCCCTACGTCCCATACGATACGATCCTCAGGTGTATCAAAGACATAATGCAGAGCCACGGTAAGCTCCACCACCCCCAACGAACTCGCGAAATGACCGGGATTTCCGCTCACCTCCTTGATGAGCAACTGCCGCAACTCGTCACACACTTGAGGCAGAGCCCCGACAGGCAGACGTCGCAAATCTTCAGGGTATTGTATAGTAGACAAGATATCATGTTCGTCCTTTTTCACAGCATCTCTAACATTTTTATGCTACAAAGTTATATTTTTTCATCGAAGTTGTGTAATTTTGTAGAGTAAAAAAACACTTAGAGCCCATATTATTGATTCAGATGACAGGAACCACGCCGAAATATATGCTTTTAGGCAGCTGTTTCGCCCAAAACGTAGGAGAGAAGTTACGAACCGAAGGCTACGATGCAATAGTCAACCCACTCGGCACGCTCTACAATCCCGAAAGCATACGTATAACAGTCTCCACCCCTCGACTTGAGCAGGACACGAATCTCGTCTTTTACGACCCCGCCATGCAGGAATGGCGTTCCTGGATAGCCAACACCCGCTTCCGCGATACTGACCGCCAAGCCCTCATCAACCAGCTCAACACCCAACTTCAGGACCTGAGTTGCCATCTGCGTCAGACCACCCATTGCATCATTACCCTCGGGACCAACGTGTGCTACCGTCTCATAGATAGCGACATCACAGTCACCAACTGCCAACGCCAGCCCGCCCGTCTCTTTCGCGAGCACCGTATGGAGCAAAGTGAATGCATAGCCTCCCTTGAATCCACACTATGCCAGTTGTGGACACACAACCCCGAGATGAAGGTCACCATCACCATCAGCCCATACAGATACCTGAAATACGGTCTGCACGCCAGCCAGCTATCCAAGGCCACCCTGCTTCTCGCCGTAGACCAGATTGTCAGCCGTCATCCAGAGCGTGTCAACTATTTCCCCTCATACGAAATAATGATTGACGAGCTCCGCGATTACCGCTACTATACCGCCGACACCCTCCACCCCTCACCCGAAGCCATAGAGATAATATGGGACAGATATAAAAAACAAATCGACAGCCATGCAGATTAACGAAATTGCCAGTATGACAGGAGCCCGACTATACGGGCAGAGCCTACGAGACATACAGTGGCTCCTCACCGACAGCCGCAGCCTGTGTTTCCCCGAGAGCACCCTCTTTTTTGCCATACGTACCAAAAGCGGAGACGGACACCAGTATATCCAGGACCTCTACGACCGCGGAGTCCGAGCCTTCGTAGTGCAGCACATGCCAGACACCGCCATGCAATCTGACGCAACCTTCCTCGTAGTCGAAGACAGTCTCACCGCCCTGCAACGACTCGCAGAGCGCAAACGCGAAGAATACGACATACCAGTCATAGGCATCACAGGCAGCAACGGCAAGACCGTAGTCAAAGAGTGGCTCTATCAGATGCTCTCACCCGACTATGTTGTCACCCGCTCTCCCCGCTCCTACAACTCGCAGATAGGAGTCCCTCTCAGCGTCTGGGGGCTCAACGAAAGGAGTCAGATAGCCATCTTCGAAGCAGGCATATCACAAAGAGGTGAGATGGAAGCCCTCCAGCGCATCATACAGCCTACCATAGGAGTATTCACAGGTTTGGGTCAGGCCCATCAGGAGAACTTCACCACCATGCAAGAGAAGATGAGCGAAAAGCTCAAACTCTTCAAGGACTGCCCCGTAGTCTTTGGCCTTGATACCACCACCCCGGAAGACCCCCTTGAGCACGACCGCAACCTATGTGTCCAAGTATGCCGTCATTTAGGCATGAGTCAAGATGTCATAGACCAACGTCTCGCCAACCTTGAGCCCATTGCCATGCGTCTCGAAGTCAAGACTGGCCGTCACGGATGTACCCTCATCAACGACACCTACAACAGCGACCTCAACTCGCTCGACATAGCCCTTGACTTCATGAACCGCCGCCCCGAGCGCGACGAAACACGCCGCGTACTCATACTTTCCGACATTCTTCAGTCGGGCATCGACCCCAGCCACCTGTACACACACGTAGCCGACCTCATCCAGAATAGAAACATAGACCAATTCATAGGAGTAGGCAGCCAGCTCTGTGCCCATCAAGACTGTTTCGCCCACATATCAGCCCAGAAGACATTCTACCCAGACACCACCACACTCCTCGACAACCTCCCCATCATCTACGAAGCCCGCAACGCCATCATACTCATCAAAGGCGCACGCCCCTTCCACTTCGAGCATATCACCTCAGCCTTAGAGCAGAAAGTCCACGAGACCATACTCGAAGTCAATCTCGCCGCCGTACGCCAAAACCTCGACCACTACCGTACCATGCTCGACCCCACTACCAAGATAGTCTGCATGGTCAAAGCCGACGCCTATGGAGCCGGAGCCGTCGAAGTCTCCAAGTTGCTCCAGTCCCAGCCCCAAGTAGGCTACCTCGCCGTAGCCGTAGCCGACGAAGGCGCCCTGCTGCGCAGCCACGGCATCACCAAGCCCATCATGGTTATGAACCCAGAGATGAGTTCTTTCCAGACCCTCTTCGAGTACAACCTCGAACCCGAGATATACTCCTTCCGCATCCTCGACGCCCTAATCCACGCTGCCCAACACGCAGGCATCACCGACATGCCCGTCCACATCAAACTCGACACAGGCATGCATCGTCTCGGCTTCGACCCCCTCACCGACATATCTCGTCTTGCCCACATACTCAAGCACCAGACGGCCCTAATCCCACGCAGTGTCTTCTCCCACTTTGTAGGCAGCGACGACGATCAATTTGACAGTTTCTCTGCCGAGCAATACCGCCGATACCAAATAGGAGCCCAAGACCTCCAGTCCCACTTCAGCCATCACATCCTGCGCCACATCGACAATACCGCCGGCATAGAACACTTCCCCGAACGCCAGATGGACATGGTACGACTCGGCCTCGGTCTCTACGGCATCAATCCCCGCAACAACCAGACCCTCCACAACGTCACCACCCTCAAGACCACCATACTTCAGATTCACGACGTCCCAGCCACCGAAACCGTAGGCTACAGCCGTCGGGGCCAACTCACACGCCCCAGCCGCATAGCAGCAATCCCCATAGGCTACGCCGACGGTTGGGACCGGCATTTCGGACGAGGCAAAGCCTATTGTCTCGTCAACGGGCAAAAAGCCCCCTATACAGGCAATATCTGCATGGACGTCAGTATGATAGACGTCACCGACATAGATTGTCATGAAGGCGACGAAGTCATACTCTTCGGAGCACAGTTAACCCCAAGCGAACTCGCACGCATAGTCGACACCATACCATACGAAATACTCACCTCAGTCAGCGACCGAGTCAAGAGAGTATATTATCAAGAGTAAACAACA
>CALZLQ010000028.1 GCA_945788385.1 uncultured Prevotellaceae bacterium | reverse complement strand
TAATTAAGTCTTCAAGTTTCTGAAACTGTTAAATATTGGTATAGACAAATAATATTTCTGATAAAATTTTGATATTCTGATAATCATTTTTACCTTTGTAGCATAAATGGTGTTTGACATGGTGGCTCGTGTTGAGTTGGACGGGGACCGTTGTTTTGTAGATACTAATAGCTGTCCGCAACCAGCCAACAACAAGCAACTAAACAGCAACAACACAAACGTCACTCAAGAGACAAACAACACGACCAAACAACTAAACAACAAAATGCCCAATACACTCCTTTGGATAGATGATGAGATAGACCTTCTGAAGTCTCATATACTTTTTCTCAACAAGAAAGGCTATGCTGTTGATACTGCTACCAATGGCTATGATGCGTTGGAAATGTGTCAGGATAGCAGCTATGACCTTGTCTTGCTCGACGAGAATATGCCTGGACTCTCTGGTCTTGAGACTTTGGACAGAATCAAGGAGATTTCGCCTGCAACTCCTGTAGTGATGGTCACCAAGAGTGAGGAGGAGGATATCATGAACCAGGCTATCGGTGCAAAGATAGCTGACTACCTGATTAAACCTGTCAACCCAACTCAGATATTGCTCTCGCTAAAGAAAAATATTCATCACCGCGAGATAATATCGGAGACGACACAGACGGCTTATCAGCAGAATTTCGGTCGTCTCAGCATGCTAATCAGCGAGGCTCGCAGCATAGAGGAATGGGAGGATGTCTATCGTATGCTCGTGCGTTGGGAGTTGGAGCTTGAAGACTCTGCCGTTGAGGTCAAGGAGATGCTGAAGATGCAAAAGAAGGAGGCAGACCTAGAGTTTGCAAAATTCGTCGGCCGCAACTATCTGGATTGGGCTGAGTCGCTGGTAAATCATTCTGATCACGAGGGACGTCCGCTAATGAGTCCTGACATATTCAAGAAGGCAGTGTTTCCTGCTCTCTCCAGGGGAGAGAAGGTGTTCCTCATCGTGATGGACAATTTTCGTTGGGATCAGTGGAAGATACTCATGCCTGAGCTGATTGGGATGTTTAATATCGAGGAGGGTATGTATTGCAGTATTCTCCCCACGGCTACACAGTATGCACGAAACTCTATTTTCAGCGGACTGATGCCTAACGAGATTGAGCGTATGTTTCCCGACCTTTGGGTCGACGAGGACAGCGAGGAGGGAAAAAATCTCAACGAGTCGCCCCTCATCGAGACTCAGATGAAGCGTTTTCGTCGCAGGGAATCTTTCTCATATCATAAAGTGAATGACTCGCAGGGGGCTGACAAGCTCCTTCAGCAGATGGCCAATCTGCAACGTTTTGACCTCAACGTCATTGTGCTTAACTTCGTGGATATGCTCTCGCATACCCGCACAGAGAGCCGTATGGTGCGCGAACTTGCCAACAACGAGGCTGCTTATCGTAGCATTACCCTCAGTTGGTTCAGGCATTCGTCGGTGAAAGAACTATTCAAGGCCATATCGCAACTGCCTTGCCGTGTGATTCTCACTACCGACCATGGTAGCATTCGCTCCATAGACCCTATAAAAGTGATAGGAGATAAAAATACGAATACCAACTTGCGCTACAAACTGGGAAAGAATCTTTCTTACAACGCCAAAGAGGTATTTGCCATCACGAATCCCAAGTCGGCTGGCTTGCCTGCCCCGAATATATCTACATCATACATATTCGCGCGTGAGCAGGGCTTTTTTGCCTATCCCAACAACTATAACTACTACGTGCAGTATTTCCGCGACACGTTCCAGCATGGTGGGGTATCAATGGAGGAAATGCTAATACCTCTCATTACGCTTACTCCCAAGAGGTAGGCTCACTCTATGACCACTGTCCGCATTCCGTTGTCCTGTTCGGTGATGCTTACTCTGACTGTGTCTGAAGGCAGGAGTGGTTCTATCAGCTGGGGCCATTCGATGAAACATAGGTTGCCGCTGTCGAGATAGTCTTCAAGACCTATATCGAATGCTTCATCAAGACACCGGATACGATAAAAGTCGAAGTGGTATATAGGCATGTTGTCAGCAGAAACGTATTCGTTGACTAAGGCAAAGGTCGGGCTTGCCACGGCATCTGTCACACCTAGCTGTTCGCATACGGCTTTGATAAAGGTGGTCTTGCCCGCACCCATCTCTCCATAGAAGGCAAAAACCCGGTGTCCGTCTATTTGAGAGATGAATTGGCATGCTGCCTCGTGTATGCTATCGATTGTCGGGATTAGTATTTGCATTGTTGATTATTGACAGAAGTAGGTACCACACTATGATTCCTGCGAAACAGCTTTCTGCAAGTAGCAGACATGGTATGCAACCCATCACGAAGATGTACTTGATTTTGTTGTCTGCCCACGACAGATTCTTGAACTTCAAGGCAAAGAGTGGAATCTCGGCGACTAAAAGCATACAGAACAGGAGCATAAACAGCAGCAGGAACGCGGCATTGAACTTGGGACTCACAAGGAAAGCGTGCTGCCCGACGATGAGACTGCCCCAAAACAGGGCATTGGCAGGTGTGGGCAGTCCTATGAAACTGCTTGTCTGGCGTGTATCGAGGTTGAATTTTGCCAGACGCAGAGCCGAGAAAGCAGCCATGAGAAAGGCTGAGTAGGGGAGTATGCTACGTATGGGTTCTAAAAATTCTGGATATTGTACTTCTTGAAACAGGGTGAATACCAAGGCTGAGGGTGCTACGCCGAACGTCACGACATCTGCGAGCGAGTCCAACTCTTTGCCAATAGGTGATGACACTCCTAACAGTCGGGCTACCATTCCGTCGAAGAAGTCGAACACTGCGCCAAGGATTATAAACCCTACTGCAATGGCATAGAATGACATCTTCATCCTAAACGACAAGGTATTGTCAAGCAGATAGAATGAGGCTTGAAATGCGTAAAACGTGGCAATGCAGCCACAAATCAGATTACAGCAGGTAATCGCGTTGGGGATATGTCTCTTAATCATTACTTACTTTCTCGAAATACTTACAAGTGACCGATGACGGTCTCGTTGCCCGTCGTCTTTTGTCCTACTTGGACGTCTATTTTGGCGCTGAGGGGCAAATACAAGTCTACGCGCGAGCCGAATTTGATGAATCCCATGTGCTCGTCTATGCAGCATTGGTCGCCTTCTTGCAGGTAGGTCACGATGCGTCGGGCCATAGCACCAGCCACTTGCCGCACCAAGACGTCATGGCCATCAGGGGTAGTGATGACTACTGTGGAACGTTCGTTCTCGATGCTAGCCTTGGGAAGCCAGGCGGCCTGAAAACGCCCGTCGTGATGGCGGGACATCTTGACAGTTCCTTCTACCGGTACCCAATTGGCATGTACGTTGAAGAGACTCATGAAGATACTCACCATCATGCGACGGTCATGGAAATATTCATTTTCCTCGACCTCTTCTACTACTACGATTTTGCCGTCGGCAGGTGCCACTATCACATTTGGCGAATCTTCGGTCTCAAAGCGTCGTATGGGGCAGCGGAAAAAATTGACAAGCACCAAATACAGGGCAAGTGTTATGCCCGCTGTGACGAGAGTGACCGACGGATGTTTGGGAAATGTGATGCTGAAGATAAGAGCGTTAAACAATGCTACCACAAGAAATCCCAACACCAATGTGTCAGTACCCTCACGATGCAGACGTATTTTTTTTAGCTTGCGGAGTCTTTTGCCCATATACGCAGTTGTGTGAAATTTGTATGCTTTTGTATGCAAAAATATATAAAAAAAGGGGAAAAACAACAATAGGCTGGATGTTTTTGGCGAGAGTAGTGTAAAAAAACGTATCTGAGACTAGTTTTTGCGTATTTTTTTGTACTTTTATAACCGAAAATCTCCGAAAGAATAAAATATAGCTTGATGCAAGACTTCGTACATCTTCACGTACATACTCAGTTCTCACTCCTTGACGGCCAGGCAAGCATCCCGCGGCTTGTGGATAAGGCTGTGGCTAATGGCATGCGTGGTATGGCCATCACCGATCATGGCAATATGTTCGGGGTAAAGGACCTGTTCGATTATTGCAACAAGATAAACGGCAAGCGCAAGAAGGAGGGATTGGAGCCGTTCAAGCCGATATTTGGCTGCGAGATGTACTGTGCGCGCCGAGGCGACAAGTCCTTGCGTGAAGGTAAGGTCGACGCCAGCGGCTGGCATCTGATAGTTTTGGCGAAAAACGAGGTAGGATACAGAAATCTTATCAAGCTTGTAAGCCGTTCGTGGGTGGACGGATATTACATGCGTCCGCGTACTGACCACAGAGATTTGGCTGCCTACCATGAGGGGCTCATAATCTCGAGTGCATGTATAGGCGGAGAGGTGCCTCGCAAAATTCTTTCGGGCAATATGGAGGAAGCCGAGAAGACCATCGAGTGGTTCAAAAGCATTTGGGGCGACGATTACTATATCGAAGTACAGCGTCACGAAGTCAAGGACCCGCGGCAGCGTGCCAATCGTGAGACGTACGAGTTGCAGAAAAAGGTCAACCCCATACTGATAGAGTTGGCAGCACGCCATGGAGTCAAGGTGATAGCTACCAATGACTCGCACTTCGTAGACGAAGACAATGCAGAGGCTCATGACCACCTGCTATGCCTCTCTACGGGCAAAGACCTTGATGACCCTACCCGTATGCTCTATACCAAGCAGGAGTGGTTCAAGACCCGTGAGGAGATGAACGAAGTCTTTGCAGATATGCCTGAGATTCTTGCCAATACCTGCGAGATACTCGACAAGGTAGAGACCTACAATCTCGAGTCTGACCCAATTATGCCATTCTTCCCCATACCCGAAGAATTTGGCACGGAGCAGCAGTGGCATCAGAAATTTTCGGAGCAGGACCTATTCGTAGAATTTACCTCAGACGAGAATTTCGAACATACTCTGCCTCAGGACGAGGGCGAGAAAAAGATCGGGAAGTTAGGTGGGTACGACAAGCTCTACCGCATCAAGTTTGAGGCGGACTATCTCGGCAAGCTCGCATACGAAGGTGCTTCGCAATTGTATGGCACTGCATATAGCCAGATACCCATGAACAAAGCCCTGCAACCCAAGGAGTTGTCTGCTTGGGCAGCCGAGCACGGCATTGCCAAGGAGGTCGATGATCGTATACGTTTTGAGCTCCACATCATGAAGACCATGGGATTTCCGGGCTACTTCCTTATCGTGCAGGACTTCATCAACTCCGCACGCGAAAAGCTCGGAGTATGGGTAGGCCCCGGCCGAGGCTCTGCGGCAGGAAGTGTGGTGGCATATTGTCTTGGCATCACGCGCCTTGACCCCCTCAAGTATGATCTTCTTTTCGAGCGCTTCCTAAATCCCGACCGAATCTCACTCCCGGATATAGATACCGATTTCGACGATGATGGCCGAGGCAAGGTGCTGCAATGGGTCATGGACAAATACGGCCATGAAAACTGTGCGCACATCATCACCTATGGTACCATGGCAGCCAAAAACTCCATCAAAGACGTTGCAAGGGTCGAAAAGCTGCCACTCGACCGCAGCAATGCCCTTTGCAAAGCCATGCCGGAACGATTGCCAGACGGGATGAAGCCCAAGTTGGCCAACTACCTTGCCAATGACAAAAACGGCAATCCTATATGCCCGGAGCTGCAAAAAGCGGCAGTATCTCCCGATCCGCGCGAATCCAACACTATAAAGTATGCCCGCATGCTCGAAGGGACAGTACGCGGAACTGGTATACACGCCTGTGGTTTTATCATCTGTCGTGACCCCATATCAGACCACGTCCCCGTATCTACGGCCGACGATCCGGATTTCCCGAACATAAAGACTGCCGTCACACAGTATGACGGCCATGTCATAGAGTCAACGGGACTTATCAAGATGGATTTCCTCGGTTTGAAGACCCTCTCGGAGATGAAGGAGGCGTGTCGTGTCATAAAGGAAGCGCACGGCGTAGACATAGACCCGGACAAATTGCCCATCGATGACGAGCTGACATACAAACTATATCAGGAAGGGCGCACCATAGGGACGTTCCAGTTCGAGAGTGCAGGTATGCAGAAATACCTCAAAGAGCTCAAGCCCACTGTCTTCGAAGACCTCATAGCCATGAATGCCCTGTACCGTCCAGGCCCAATGGACTACATCCCCTCGTTCATCGCGCGCAAGAACGGTCGTGAGCCTATCACCTACGACCTCGCAGACTGCGAGGAATTCCTCAAAGACACCTACGGAATCACCGTGTATCAAGAGCAGGTCATGCTCCTGAGCCGCAAACTCGCGGGCTTCACACGAGGCGAGAGTGATGCCCTGCGCAAGGCTATGGGCAAGAAGAAGAAAGACATCGTCGATGCCATGAAGCCCAAGTTCATCCAAGGCGGAGTGGAGCGAGGTCATGATCCCAAGATACTCGAAAAGATATGGGCCGACTGGGAGAAGTTTGCATCCTATGCCTTCAACAAGTCTCATGCAGCCTGCTATTCGTGGGTAGCATACCAGACAGCTTACCTCAAGGCACACTATCCGGCAGAGTTCATGGCGGCCCTGCTCACACGGCGTAAGAATGACATCAAAGAGATAACAAAGCTGCTCGACGAGTGCAAATCGCTGAAGATAGAGGTACTTGGCCCCGACGTCAATGAGTCACACTGCAATTTTGGCGTCAACGACAAGTCGCAGATACGCTTTGGACTCATGGCCATCAAAGGTCTGGGAGAAAGCGCGGCAGAAAGCATAGTCAGCGAGAGAGAGAAAAACGGTCCGTACAAAAGCATATTTGATTTTGTAGAGCGAGTCCCAATGTCGGCCATAAAGCGCAACGGCATGGAAAGTCTGGCATTGAGCGGAGCCTTCGACACATTCGAGAATGAGATAACGCGAGAGCAATACTTCGCCCCCAATAGCAAGGGAGAGCCATTCCTTGACGTGCTGACCCGTTTTGGTGCCAATTACCAGCAAAGCATGATGGAAGCGCAATATTCCCTCTTCGGGGCTGAGATGGTCGAAGTCAGCACACCACCAATACCCCACGCCGAAAAGTGGAGCACACTCGAACGTCTCAACAAAGAGCGCGACCTAGTAGGAATCTATCTGAGCGGACACCCCCTGGACGAATATGCCGTAATAGTACGTCACGTATGCAACATACACGCCGTCGACCTCGAAGACCTCTCTCCGTTCGTCAACTGTGAGTTCTCGTTAGGCGGTATCGTCACCCATGTAAAGACAGGAGTGAGCAAACGCGGAGCCCCCTATGGAGTAGTTACCATCGAAGACTACTCGGGCCAGGGAGAGATACCCCTGTTTGGCCAGGACTGGGCCACATGGTCAGGCTACATGATGCCAGGTAGCACGATATACGTGACAGGGCAAATCCAGCCAGGACGTTTCAGTCCGGACCGAGTGCAGATGATGATAGGCAAAGTACAGTTTCTTCATCAAGTCAAGGACACCCTCATCAACAAGATGACAATATCCATACAGGCTGACAATATCACCGAAGATGAAGTCAACAACCTCATAGAAGTCCTGCATGAAAACCCAGGGTCGATAGAGTTTTCATTAGTCCTTACAGACTGCGAGGGCCAAAGCCTGCCACTCAAACCCAGAGAATCACACTTGAGCGTCACACGCCAGCTCCTTGACTTCATCGACGAGAGTGACAATATGACATACGAGATTAATTGACATACAAACCAACAAACTGACTACAAAACAACACAAACATGGCACAGCTAATAAACAGCGAGAACTTTGATGCCCTTTGCAACACAGGCAAAGTGGTAGTGGTAGACTTTTGGGCCACATGGTGCGGTCCCTGCAAGCGTATGGCTCCAATAGTAGAACAATTGGCAGAAGAATACGAAGGCAAGGCAATCATAGGCAAATGCGACATCGAAGAGGACGAAACGCTCCCCGTACGTTTCTCTGTGCGTAGCATTCCGACAATCATCTTCGTCAAAGACGGTCAAGTCGTAGACAAGCAAATAGGACTCTGTCCCAAAGCAGTCTTGGAAGACAAACTCAAAGCTTTGCTGTAATGGAAGAATTGTTGTTTGCCGAAGAAGACCGTAAGACGGTAGAATTCATAAAAAAATATCTGCCACAAGACATCAAGGACAAATTCACCGAAGACGACATCTACTACATGCTAGACGCCTTTGCAGAGTACTGTGAGAAAGCAGGCCTCATTGACAACGAAGGAGAGGAAGCAGAAGTAGACATCGACGAGGCAGCAGCATTTATGGGCAAGCTCGCCAAGAAAGACAAGATCGGAGAATTCGAGCCCGAAGACATACGGTGGATAGTAGATGGCCAGCTTGAATTTTGGGAAACAGAAGAATAAGACGCACCCCCAAGAAACAAAGCCAATGGACGACGAGAAATACATGCGACTTGCCCTGCAGGAAGCCAATAAGGCACTCATGCAGGGCGAGATACCTATAGGAGCAGTCATAGTGAGTCACGGACAGGTCATAGGGAGGGGACACAACATGACCGAGCGTCTCCAAGACGTCACCGCACACGCCGAGATGCAAGCCATTACAGCCGCAGCCACATACCTCGGAGGCAAGTATCTGAAGGAGTGCACCCTCTACGTCACCGTAGAGCCATGCATAATGTGTGCAGGAGCCATAGGGTGGTCACAAATCTCACGAGTAGTGTACGGCTGTCAAGATGTCAAACGAGGTTACCAGACCTATGCACCCCGTGCGCTACATCCCAAATGCCAACTCACCCAAGGAGTACTACAGGACGAGTGTAAAAGCATGATACAGCAGTTTTTCGTAAACAAACGCCCTTGATATATCCCCATGGCATCACACAACCAATTCGGAATGAAAGGCGAGGAGATAGCCGCAGACTACCTCCGTCTCAAAGGCTATACCATACTCGATACAAACTGGCGAAGTGGCCACAAAGAGATAGATATAATAGCGAGACACAAGGACACAATCATCTTCGTAGAAGTCAAGGCAAGAGCCAACAACTTTTACGGCAATCCTCAGGAAGCGGTGGATTGGAGAAAGATGCGCAATCTCATACACGCCGCCGACGCATATCTCAGATACTACGCCATTGACCTCCCCGTCCGCTTTGATATTATCACCATTTTGGGTAACGCCGACAAGCCCTACATCAAACATTTCGAGCAAGCATTCCGACCATGAAGATAATAAACCTCAGCCAAACCACATCTACCAACGACTACATAAAATCATTCGAGCAAACACAAGAGATTATAGTAGTCACAACACAATACCAGACCAAGGGACGAGGACAAAGTGGAGCCTGGGTCAGCGACCAAGGACAGAACCTCCTTTTCAGCGTGAAGATAATGCCACGCGACATTCCGGCCAACCAAGGCTTCATATTAAGCCAAGCCAATGCACTTGCCCTGAGAGACACCATCACCAAATACCTCACAGAGGTGTCAATCAAATGGCCAAACGACATATACGTCAAAGGGAGAAAAATAAGCGGCACACTCATAGAAAACACCCTCTCGGGCAAGAACATATACCAATGCGTCATAGGCACAGGCATAAACATCAACCAAATCATATTCCCACAAGACCTTGCCTCTCCCACCACGTCAATACGTCTGCTGACACAGCGTTTCGTGTCAGTCACACAAGTACTTGACGACTTCCTCAAATATTTCCAGCACTACTACACACTCGTCCAAGACCGAGAGTGGCAGACCATACAGCAGCAATACCACCAACACCTGTATCAAAGAGGTGTGGCACACCCCTATGCAGACCAAGACGGACAATTCATAGGCACCATACAAGGAGTAGAAACGGATGGTCACATCATTATCCTTGACAACCAGGGACGTCAGCGCAGATACGCTTTCAAAGAAGTCAGAATGCTATAATTGGAGCGATAGTCCATTAGACTGTTTTGGATAATGGAATTGGCCATTGGCTACGCCTTAGTTTTCCGCTAAAAAAAAATAAAAGCTGTTATCATTACAACGCTACTGACCGATTTGAGATAAAGGATTATCGCAGAAAGCGATGACCCACGATGTGGATCTTTATATAATCGATTTTCGATAAAATAAAAACAAGAGCTGCCATCTCGAGAATGGCAGCTCTTGTTAGTATCATTGTTGACGAGAGGTCAAATCAATTGCGCTTGGAAGCTGAGTAGTTTATGCGCAAAGCCCAAGACTTACGCAGTACCTCCTTGATATCAGTGATATAACCCATCTGAGTGCGTTGGTCAGCCTTGATAGAGATAGTCTGCTCAGCCTGATTTGCCATACCCTGACGTTCAGCGGCAACGAAATCCATCACCTCGCGAGGCTCGGCATAGCGGTCATTCAGCTGTATACGGGTACCACTACCCATCTGAGCACGCAGAGCATCAGTAGGAGGGCCGACATAGATGAAACTCACCGCACTCTTCTTGGCCAGTTTCTCAAGCTCGGTACCCGCAGGAACCGTAAATTTCACCTTGAGAGTAACCTCACGCATCGTTGTTACAATCATAAAGAAGAACAAGATGGTGAAAATCAAGTCAGGGAGAGATGAGGTATTCATCTCGGGCATTTCACGGCTTGCCTTTTTCTTAAATCCTGCCATTATTAATTTCCTCCATAGTTTTTAGGTTCAGCCTCTGATATTCTCTGAGGATAGTATGCACGTACTGCCACTTTCTGCTCTTCAGTCAGAGCTGCATACTCACGATGGAACTTAGCCTTAGCCAATTCATTTCTGAGCTCGTTGTAGGCTGCCACCAACTCATTCTGTACGGTGAAGTACACGTTGTACGGTGTACCACGGTCAGTCTGTACCGAAATCACATGGTTCTCTGTGATGTAGCACATACCCAGAAGGTCGATGTTCTTGGCCACACGCTCGGGGAACTTAGGTAGGTTCTGCTCGTTCGCGATAAATGCCTTGGCACGTGCGCGGAGGTCAGCCAATTCGGCATAGCCGCTACCATTACCGTCAGATACCCACAAGAAACCCTGAGAGTTGATACGCACACACATGATGTCGCGCTCGTGGATATCCATCTGAGCCTGTTCCTGATCCTTGTCTGGTGGCTGGGGCAGACGACGGGCGAGACCCATGTCAGTGTCCATACTTGTAGTCACCAGGAAAAAGATGAGCAGCATGAAAGAGATATCGGCGGTAGAACTCGTGTTCAGCCCGGGCATTTTCTTTTTTTTCTTAGCCATATCTTTCTAGCTGTTTAAACTGTTTTACTTAGAAGCGTTCTTAGTCAGAATGCCGGACATAGCCACACCAACAGCAGCAATAGCCACGATAGTAAGGATATATATGCTCCAGATGAACATATCGACAACCTGTACCCAACCACCGGTAGTCACGGTGCCGTCAGCGGCAGTGAAGTCCTCCTCGCCGATGCCCAAGAGCAGGCCGACGGCCAGAGAAACGATAGTCAGCACGATAGTACCCATAATCACCTTGCCACCAGGTACACCAGTAGTAGCAGCGGGATCATTACCTTTGGTACTTTGGGCGCTCTTCACTACAGACCACACGGTGAGACCAGCTGCAGCGACCACCATCAGGTACATCCATACCAGCAGGAGGCCTGTGCAAGTTGGAGCTACATAGTCGCCCTCGTAATTGTCCCATCCCAACAGGAAGAAGAGGATGAACACAACAACGCTCAGACCTACTACGCCCAACATTGCGTATTTTGATATATTCTGAATTTTCATTACTTGTCTCTCCTTAATATGAAATAAGTGAATTCTTTAATATTTAAGGTAAGGCACGAAGCATTACTTCTGGCACTTGTCGCTCTTCACACACATTACGAGCAACTCCTGAGCAGCCTCCTCCATGTTACCAGTCAGAGCCTCGACACGAGCAAGAATGAAGTTGTAGAACACCTGCAGAATCAGTGCAACGACGATACCGAAGATAGTGGTAATCAAGGCCACCTTCATACCGCCAGCCACGACAGTCGGGCTGATATCACCGGCCTTCTGGATCTGGTCGAAGGCCATGACCATACCGATCACAGTACCAAGGAATCCGAGAGATGGAGCCATGGCGATGAAGAGAGTGATCCAAGAGCAGTTCTCCTCGAGATAAGACCCCTGCACCTCAGCCTCCATATTGATAGTACGCTCGATAGTAGCGATATCGTTCTGCTCCTTAGAGTTCAGACACTCGAGAGCCTTACGGCTGACCTGAGCCACGGGACCGCGAGTATTCTGAGCCTTCTCGATAGCCTCGGCAACCTTGCCTGCAGCCACGAGAGCTGCGAGCTCAGCGCAGAACTTGCGAGTGTTAATCTGAGCCAGGCTCAAGTAAATGACACGCTCGATGCAGAAAGCAAGACCGAGTACCAAGGCAATGGCAACGAGTGACATGAAATCCGCGCCACCTTCGATGAATTTAGTCTTCAGAGCCTTGTGGATACTCTCAGACTCCTCCTCAGCAACAGCAGCCTCGACAGGAGCAGCCTCGACGGCAGCTGAGTCAGCCTCTACAGAATCGTTCACAGCAGCTTCAGTCGTGTCAGCGGCAGTAGCCACCTCATCCTCCTGAGCCATTGCAGTTGACGTTGCAGCAAAAGAAACTGCAGCAACCAGAGCAACAATTGCAAATAACTTTTTCATTGTTTTGGTAATTTAAAATTTATTTATTATTAATAATTTATGTCATTTTGCGGAGAGAGGGGGATTCGAACCCCCGAAACGCTTTTGACGTTTACACGCTTTCCAGGCGTGCCTCTTCAGCCACTCGAGCATCTCTCCAAA
>CALZLQ010000027.1 GCA_945788385.1 uncultured Prevotellaceae bacterium | reverse complement strand
TAGCCGTGGCAGTAAGAGCAATAATCGGAGCACGTCCTATATCATGCACCATAGGTCGAATGCGTCGATACTCCGGTCTGAAATCGTGCCCCCACTCGCTGATACAATGTGCCTCATCTATGGCATAGAAACTAATCTTCACCCCTCGGAGAAACTCTTTGGTCTCCTCCTTTCCCAACGACTCCGGAGCCACATACAGGAGTTTGGTATGCCCCGTCTGTATATCATTCTTGACTTTGTTAATCTCTGCCTTGCTTAAGCTCGAGTTGAGATAATGTGCGATACCGTCGTCCTCACTGACCTGACGTATGGCATCCACCTGATTCTTCATAAGCGCGATGAGCGGACTCAGCACTATGGCCGTGCCACCCATGATCAGGGCTGGGAGTTGGTAACACAGGCTCTTGCCTCCACCCGTAGGCATCAGTACGAATGTATCGTTGCCTGCGAGGAGATTGGTGATAACAGCCTCCTGTTGCCCTTTGAACGTGTCGAATCCGAAATACCTTTTCAGATAGTCAGTGAGTTGATTTTTCTCCATAGTGGTAGTTGCCATAAGTGGTGTCCGTGTCACAAAATTAAATAAAAAAAACGAAAAAAAGAAATATCTGCAGATTTTTTTGAACAAAAAAAGGTTGCCCAAGGCAACCCTTCTACTGATTTATGCTTGATGTATATCAACCAGCAATCACTTCCGACTTTGAAAGCTGCTCGTTGACATAGTCTGCAGTAATGGTAATCTTTTTAGTATCCGAGCCCGGAGTATTAAACTGAAGATCCGTCATAAGCGTCTCAACTATGCCACGAAGCCCACGCGCTCCGAGTTTGCGCTGAACAGCCTTCTCCACGATAGCATCAAGTGCCTCTGGAGCAAACTCAAGCTCGACACCATCCATTTCGAAAAGCTTTATCTGCTGACGTATGATAGAGTTCTTTGCATCAGTAAGTATACGTTTCAGAGCATCACGATCCAAAGGATGCAGATACGTAAGCACGGGCAGACGGCCGATAATTTCGGGTATCAGACCAAACGACTTCAAATCCTGAGGCTGGACGTAACGCATCAACTCAGTACCAGCCACATGGTGACGCACAGAGACATTGTTATAGCCCACAGTATGGGTATTGAGACGCTGTGCAATCTTGCGCTCTATACCATCAAAGGCTCCGCCACAGATAAAGAGGATATTCTTCGTATCCATGTGTACATAGTCCTGATCCGGATGCTTGCGGCCTCCCTTTGGGGGCACATTGACTATACTTCCCTCCAGAAGCTTAAGCAAGCCCTGCTGCACCCCCTCGCCACTGACATCACGAGTGATGCTTGGGTTGTCACCCTTGCGGGCAATCTTGTCAATCTCATCGATGAAGACTATACCCTTCTCGGCAAGAGACTGATTGTAGTCAGCAGCCAGAAGCAGACGGCTCAGAATACTCTCCACGTCCTCTCCGACATACCCCGCCTCAGTAAGCACCGTAGCGTCTACTATGGCAAAGGGCACATCAAGGAGTCTCGCAATCGTGCGTGCAAGAAGAGTTTTACCCGTACCCGTTGAGCCCAGCATGATGATATTACTCTTCTCGATTTCGACATCATTATCCTGTTCGTTATGCTCCAGGCGCTTATAGTGATTGTAGACAGCAACAGACAAGGCAATCTTGGCCTCGTCCTGTCCGATGACATACTCATCAAGAACCTTTTTCATCTCTGTGGGACGCATTAAAGGCTTCTTTTTAACATCAGCAACACCAGAGTCCTTTTCCCATGGTGGAAGATTCTCCTGAACTATATTATACGCCTGTTCGACACATCTGTCGCAGATGCAACTGTCGAGCCCATTCAGCATAAGCCTGACGTCATTCTCCGAACGGCCACAAAACGAGCATTTCCTATTCTTCCTTGGCATTGTATCTTACCCCTTTCTTGACAACACGTTATCTATCATGCCATACTCCTTGGCCTCCTGCGCAGTCATCCAGTAGTCACGGTCACTGTCAGCCCACACCTTGTCAAAAGGCTGATGGCTATGGTCAGCAATGATAGTATAAAGTTCGTTCTTGAGCTTGAGTATCTCACGAGCAGTAATCTCAATATCGCTGGCCTGCCCCTGTGCCCCACCAAGAGGCTGATGTATCATCACACGGCTATGTGTCAGAGCCGAGCGCTTGCCCTCAGCACCGCTGACGAGCAGCACCGCTGCCATACTCGCAGCCATGCCCGTACATATCGTAGCCACGGGGCTTTGTATGAACTGCATAGTATCATAGATGCCGAGTCCTGCATACACGCTGCCACCAGGCGAATTGACATAAATGCTGATATCCTTGCCAGGATCGCAACTGTCGAGATAGAGAAGTTGAGCCTGAAGGGTATTGGCCGTATAGTCATCTATCTGAGTGCCCAGAAAAATAATTCGGTCCATCATCAGACGACTAAAAACATCCATCTGCGTGACATTTAGCTGACGCTCCTCAAGAATGTAAGGGTTCAGATACTGATTCTGCATACTCACCACATCATCAAGCACCATCGAACTCATACCAACCTTGCTAGTAGCAAATTTTCTAAAATCTCTATTCATGAAATACTCTTGCATAAATTATCCTAAAGTAATAAGGTACGAGCGCGCGAGCGCCCATACCTTTTGTAAATTATATTATCTTCCCGAGGAAGAAAGACTACGCCTCAAATGACTTGTTAAACTCGTCGAGGCTAACCTCCTTCATTGCGAGAGTGACAACATCCTTGGCAGCAGCACCAATCTTGCGCTCTACTGTACGGTTAACCAGCGCCTCAGCCTGCTGTTTGTCCTTCAGCATCTCAGAAGCATAGTTAGAAATAATCTCGTCAGAGATGTTTGACATACCATACTGGGCGAACTGCATACGCGTCACCTCCTTGGCAGTCTCAAGAACATCAGGCTGCTCAACCTTGATGCCAAACTGGTCAGAGAGCTGCTCCTTGACAAGATGCCATTTCAGTTCCTCAATACTCTGTGAGAAATTCTTCTCGACAAACTCGGCATCCTTGTCAGGGTTGTTGAGCTGCATGACTCTCTTGAGAAGCTCCTCTGGCATTTCAACCTCGCCGATACGTCCCACAAGATATTTCTTCAAGTCGATGACAAAGCGGAAATCACTGTCAGTCTTGAACTGCTCAGCGAGCACCTCCCTTACAGCAGCACGAAACTCATCCTCGCTACCAGCCTTGCCCTCACCCAATACCTGGTCATACAAGTCCTGATCAAGAGCATGAGGTACAAAACGAGTAATCTCGGTAATCTGAAGTTGGAAGTCAGACTTGATTTCTGCAGCCTGCTCCTTTGTCACATGCAACATAGACGCCAACTCCACATCGCTTCCATAAGCCTTTGCCGGGTTGAAGTTAATGACATCGTTCACCTTTGTGCCGACAAACTTAGCTTTCTCCTCCTCATCCTTTATATAACTTGGCAAGAGAGAAGCGTCTACGACCTCGATACCTCCCTCAAGAGCAGTGCCGTTCTCGTCGAGCTGTGTCAGAGTACCCTTCACCATATCCCTATCCTCATAACTCTCCACCTTCTGATAGCCGCCAGCACGTCCGGTATACATTTGAATCTGCTTGTCTACCATCTCGTCATCGACAGAGATATTGTAGTACTCTACACAGTCATCAGAGCTGACCTTGGCGTCAAATACAGGAGCGAGAGCAATATCAAATACGAAAGTCTGCTCCTCAGCCTTGAGACTAATCTCACCCTGATTGTCACTTGGCAAAGGCTCACCAAGGATATCAATCTTTTCCTCGCGGATATACTTGAACAGCTCAGTGCTAAGCATCTTGTTCATCTCCTCAGCCTGAATCTCATCGCCAAAACGGCTCTTGAGCATAGCCATCGGAGCATGGCCAGGACGGAAACCAGGCAGAGAAGCCTTCTTACGATAATCTTTAAGAGTCTTTTCGACATTGGCAGCATAGTCAGCCTTAGCCAAAGTAATAGTAAGCAGGCCAGTCACATTGCCCGTCTTTTCAAAAGAAATGTTCATCGTTATATAATATCGTTATTATTATTAGCTGTAATATAATGCAATTATAGCACTTTGTCGGCGTGCAAAGGTACGATTTTTTTCTCAAAAGGCAAAGAATAGTATGTAATATTTTGCTTTTCCGCTCGCTTATTCGTAACTCTGAGCTTCGCTCCAATTCACTTCCGCCCGCTTATTAGTAACTTTGCCCCTATGAATACTACACACACCAACGAAGCCACGCACGAAGATAAGAGCTGTATGGAGCTACGCAGCGAAGGGCTCGTCAAAATCTACGGCAAACGCACCGTGGTCAACAACGTCTCGTTCGACGTACACCAAGGAGAGATAGTAGGACTGCTCGGTCCCAACGGAGCAGGCAAGACCACAAGTTTCTATATGACCACAGGGCTCGTGGTCCCCAATGCCGGACACATATACCTCGGAGGCAAGGAAATCACCAAAGACCCAGTATACATGAGAGCCCGCAAAGGCATAGGTTACCTCGCCCAGGAAGCAAGCGTATTCAGGAAGATGTCCGTCGAAGACAACATCGCAGCCGTACTTGAGATGACAGACAAGAGCCGCGAATATCAGCGCGAGAAGCTCGAAAGCCTCATCACAGAGTTCCGCCTGCAGAAAGTACGCAAAAACCTCGGAGACCAACTCTCGGGAGGAGAGAGACGACGCACCGAGATAGCACGCTGTCTTGCCATCGACCCCAAGTTCATCATGCTTGACGAGCCCTTTGCCGGAGTAGACCCAATTGCCGTCGAAGACATTCAGTACATAGTCTGGAAGTTGAAACAGAAAAACATCGGTGTGCTCATCACCGACCATAATGTCGAAGAGACCCTCTGCATCACCGACCGCGCATACCTGCTTTTCGAAGGCCAGATCCTCTTCCATGGCACGCCCCAAGAACTCGCCGTAAACCCCGTAGTCCTCGACAAGTATCTGACACGCAGCTTCAAGCTCCGCATGAAAGACTTCAACGAGATGGACCAACAGCGCAGCAGTCAAATCTAACCCCCTCCCCACCTATATGAAAAAGACACTCATCCTCATACTCATGTCCATCGCAGCTGTCACAGGTTGCGACAAAACCACCCACCTCAACGACCCCTCATCAGAAGGAGCACGACTCTCAGCCGAAGAATTTTACAAGCTACTCATCACCGGCAAGACCTCAGAATACATCAACAACATGCAATACGCCACAACGATGGACAGCAGTATGCACCACCAGATGAACGACCTCATGCTGCAATTTCTCGATGAGGAACAACGTCTCCGAGGTGGCATCATCTCAGCCAAAGCCACTTCCGACACAGCCTCCGATTCCACAACAATAGTACTCATGGAACTGAACTACGGCAACGGCACCAAAGAAAACATCACCCTCCCACTCGTCTTCACCCGCGGACGCTGGTACGTCAAGTAAGCGCCAGCATCAGCCCACACTGTCTCAGCTCGCCATTCTCCGTCATAGTACGCACCGTAAGCATCACATCACCCTGCGACCATGCCGACAAATCCAGCTGATAGCCATATTTCGGGCCATCAGCCAGCTGCCTGACTATAGAATCGCGGATAGCATCATAAGCACACACCTCATCTCCCGAGCCAGTCTTAGACTCGCAATAGTCACAATTGCCACAATCCCTGCCATAGTCTTCGCCAAAATACCGCAACAGCAGCCTTGTACGACACACATCCTCCTCCTGCAGATACGACACCATACTCGACACACGCTGCACATAACGCTCCCTACGCTCATCATACGCCTCGCGCGATATGACAAGCCTCTCGCCCTCCACACGCTCATGCGTCAGACGCACAAAAGCCACCCTCTTGCGAGGGATATATTTCACCACACGAGTATGAGTCATCATCACCAGCATCTCATAAATCTCCCTCGCAGAAAGACCCGTCTGCTGCGAAATGTCATCCTCGTCAATATAAGCAAACTCACGGAATATACCGCTATACCTGCGCAGTATATAATTGAAAAGCACCTCTCCCTTGCCGTGTACACTACCATAAAGCTGCTGGCGAGTAGCAACAATCTGCAAGCGCGACGTCGTCTCGTCCTCATCATAAAATCTCACATACCCACTCAATTCGAGTATTGACATCACTGGCTTGATTTCCGACAACGAATGATGGAAATAACGGCAGAACTCCATAGCCTTAAACTCACGCGCCACCCCACTCCCCGAGCCTACCCCAATCTGCATATAGTAGCACAAATGGTCGTAAAACAGGCGAACTGCATCCTTGGGAGGGAAGTTACGGTCTACCGAAGCCCTAAGCTGCTTGAGCACCCCCTCGTTGTACAACATTATCGCCCACGCAGGCTCCCCGTCACGACCTGCACGCCCAGCCTCCTGATAATACCCCTCCAGCGAATCAGGCGGATTAAGGTGTACGACGAGCCGCACATCAGCCTTGTCAATACCCATACCAAAAGCATTTGTCGCCACCATGATACGGACAGCCCCCTCACGCCATTCACGCTGGCGCAAGTCCTTCTCCACCTCCGACAGCCCAGCATGAAAAAACGTAGCACTATAGCCATTGGCAGTAAGCATCTCCGCACACTTCCTGACCCCCTCACGACGATTGGCATATATGATTGTCGACCCCTGATACTGCTCCAACAAACGTTTGAGCGACGACAAAGTGTCAACATTGAGACAAATGCCATAGTAAAGATTCGGGCGCGCAAAACTCATCCTAAAAACATTGCGCTCCTTAAAGCCCAATCTATCCTGAATATCCTCAACTACCGTAGCCGTAGCCGTAGCCGTCAGAGCCAACACCGGGACATCAACAATACGTCGCACCTCCTGTAATTTCAGATACGAAGGTCTGAAATCATATCCCCACTGCGATATGCAATGAGCCTCATCCACACACACGAACGACACATTCATGTGACGCAGTTTGGTCAGGAACAACTCCGAAGCAAGACGTTCGGGCGAGACATACAGAATCTTGTAGTCACCAAATATACAATTCTCAAGCGCGACAATAATCTGCTCGCGCCTCATACCCGAATGTATTGCCTCAGCCTTGATGCCCAACTCATGCAGTCTATCCACCTGATCCTTCATCAGGGCCACAAGCGGAGATACCACCACACACACACCCTCCATAGCAAGCGCAGGCACCTGAAAACAGATACTCTTGCCGCCCCCCGTAGGCATAAGTCCAAGAGTGTCCCGACCAGCACATATACTCTCGATAATCTCCCTCTGTATGCCACGAAACTCATCGTAGCCCCAGTATCTCTTGAGTAGAGCAATGTACTTGTCAGGACACTCCATAATGAAAGTTCAGTCCAATATATGAATCAAAGTTCAGTCGCTTCAATGTCCTCTATCAAGAGCTGCACCTCACCACGTTTGTGAGTATTCTCCTCGACAGTATAGACAATGTCAAACGAGCGTTTGGTCTTGATGTATCTGGCCTGCGAGCTCTGTCCGAAAGCAATGCCGTTCATGACATTTGTGCTCTTGTTGTCGACCAGTTCGAGTTTGATATGCTCCTGTTGTCTGCCCACCACCCTACTCGTACCGTAATCATATACGCCACGCGTACAGAAGTGAGGCTTGGTATTATCAGGACCAAAAGGCTGGAATTTTTTCAAGTCATAGTAGAACTGACGCGTAATATCCTTAAAGTCAAGATACGCGTCAATCTCTATCTGAGCCGCAGTCTGCTCCGGCAGGATATTCTCATCGACATAAGCCTCAAAGCGACGCTTAAACTCCGGCACATTCTCCGTCCTGAGAGTCAGTCCCGAAGCATAAGTATGGCCACCAAAGTTTTCGAGCAAGTCTTGACAACTCTCGATAGCCTTGTAGACATCGAATCCCGCCACCGAACGCGCAGACCCCGTAGCCATTCCACCGTCAGAGCAAAGCACCACAGCAGGCCGGAAATATATCTCAGTCAGTCGCGAAGCCACGATACCTATCACGCCCTTATGCCATTCCTCATTATAGATGACGATAGCCTTATGGTCACTCTGGTGTACCAGTGAAGCCACAATTTGGTTAGCCTGCTCAGTCATGGCCTTGTCCAAATCCTTACGCTGCTCATTATAGTGGTCAATCTGCGCAGCCCTGCGAGCCGCCATTTCCTCGTCCTTCTCAACGAGAAGCGACACACTCTCGCGTCCGTTCTCAATGCGTCCCGAAGCATTCAGCCGAGGTCCTATCTTATAGATTACGTCCGCGAGAGTCAACTCCCTGCCCTCAAGCCCGCAGATACCGATAATAGCCTTGACACCCACACTCGGACTCTGGTTGAGCTGACGCAAACCATGATAAGCCAATATGCGGTTCTCGCCCATGATAGGCACTATATCAGCAGCTATGCTTATAGCACACAAATCCAACAGAGGCACGAGCTCGGCAAAAGGCATACCATTGTTCTTGGCAAAAGCCTGAATCAATTTGAAGCCCACGCCGCAACCGCTCAGATGCTTGTAGGGATACGTATCGTCCTCACGCTTGGCATTCAGGATAGCCACCGCAGGCGGCAACACCCTGTCAGGCACATGATGGTCACAGATGATAAAGTCAATACCCTTCTGCTTGGCATACATCACCTCCTCCACCGCCTTTATGCCGCAGTCGAGCACTATAATCAGCTTCACGCCCTCCTCTGCAGCCCAGTCAATACCCTGACGCGAGACCCCATACCCCTCCTCATATCTGTCAGGGATATAGTAGTCGATATTCGAGTAGAACTGCTGCAGAAACCTATATACCAGTGCCACAGCAGTCACCCCATCCACGTCATAGTCGCCATACACGAGAATACGCTCCTTGTGCCCCATCGCCGAATTAAGACGTTCCACGGCCGCTGCCATGTCCTTAAACAGATACGGGTCATGAAGATCCGTCAGTGAGGGGCGGAAAAACTTCCTTGCCTCTCCAGCCGTGGTGATACCACGATCCAAGAGCAATTTTCCGAAAGTCGGGTTCATACCCAACTCCCTTGCCAATCTCCTTGCATCTTCCTGCCAATTACGCTCCGGCTCCTTGTAATGCCAAATGTAATTCATAGGAAGAGCAAATATCAGATACCAAGTTTCTTACGAATATCCTTAGGGATAGCGTTCTTATTGATTACAATATTCATGGTCTTGTAAGCCACATAAGGCTTGCTCACATACCAGAAACCCTTGTAAGGCCCCATTTCGCCCCAAGAATTCTTCATCATGAAGTACTCCTTGCCGTTCTGGTCCTTAGCTATACCATATATCTGCATGCCATGGTCGTCAGTCGTAGTCCAGTTATCATAACCCTCCTGACGCATCTCCTGAGTGATGATCTTTTCGCCAGCAGCATCAGCCTCAGTAATCTTCGCACCAGCCTTCTCGCCAGTCCAGCGACTCTGGTCGCTACCTACTCCAGCCGTCTGCTTCGTATCAGGCACAGTAGCCACACACTTGTTCTTGCCACTGCGACGGCTGAAACCCTCCTCACTCACATCAGCACCCCAAGCAAACGTATAACCAGCCTTCACACCCTCGTCCATCACACGCATGAACTCGTCAAGAGGCAAGTTGTAGCTGCTTGCCCAGCGCCAGTTGTCTTGAATCTCAAGGATAAAAGACGTATAGAAAGGATGATGAGTATAGCTCGTGAGCGAAACATAGTCAGCAGGATCCAGTTTTAAGTAATCCTTGACAAAGCTCTCGGGAGTATACTTCTTGCCCTTGTACTCAAATTCCGTAGGGCATACACCGAAATAATTGTCAATCATACCCTGCACATCCTTCTTCCAGATTGGGTTAATCTTGCGAGCATCACTCTTGGCAATCGCCTTGATATAAGCCTCCATAGGAGGGAAGAAGTTAGTAAAGTTAAACAAGCTGTCACCATACGGAGTAATAGGATAAGGCATAATCCCCTCAGGTATCAAGCCATAATTCTCCATACAGAAGATAGCATCATAAAACGAACCGCCCTGGCTAAAGCTTGCATCACCATGAGTGCGCACATTGCGGTCAGCACGGTCAGTATAAGTCTTGCTCACGAGAAAGCTCTCACACAAGTCAAGATCATCCTTGAGACTTGGATTCTTGCGAATAGCCTCACTCTCCAGAAAAGCCAAAGCAGAATAGCTCCAGCAAGTACCACTATTATTCTGGTTCTTGATAGAAGTCACAGGGTTTTCCAACACAGTTGTAAACACCAGCGAATCAGCAGGCACCTCAGCCTTTTCCTGAGCCACCACAGGCAGAGCAGCCAAAGCCGCAGCAGCCACAAACATAATCCTTTTCATTTTCGTATATTTTATTTATTAATTATTCTATTCAATCATTAAATACTCAGCTATTCATTCTCTTGAACTCCTCCACATCAGCGATATGATAAGGGATAATCTCCTTGCCCAAGAAACGGCAGCCATCAGCAGTAATCAATATATCGTCCTCCAGACGGATACCCCCGAAGTCCTTATACGTCTCAAGCAAATCAAAGTTGAGGAATTCGGCACAATGTCCCTTAGCCCTCCAGTCGTCAATCAGAGCAGGGATAAAATAAATACCCGGCTCGTCAGTCATCACAAAACCCTCCTGCAGACGACGTCCGAAGCGCAAGCAGTTAGTGCCAAACTGATCAAGTCGAGGCTGAGTCTCCTCGTCAAACCCTATAATAGTCTGTCCAAAGCCCTCCATATCATGCACATCCAAGCCCATCATGTGACCAAGCCCATGAGGCATAAACATAGCATGAGCTCCAGCAGCCACAGCAGCATCCACATCACCCCTCATCAAGCCAAGCTCCTTCAGACGCTCAGTCATCAATCGACACACGCCAAAATGCACGTCCCACCACCTCGCGCCAGGCTTAGACAAAGTCAAGGCATGGTCATGACACTCCTCCACAATACTGTAAATCTCCTTTTGACGTTGCGTAAAGACACCATCCACAGGAGTCGTACGCGTATTGTCACTGCAATAATTCTCATTAGTCTCCGCGCCACAGTCACAAAGCAGCAGACGCCCACTCTCCAACCTCTTAGGGCTCGGGTAGCCATGCATAATCTCGCCATGCATACTCACGATACTCTGGAAGCTCACCTTGCAGCCATAACTCTCAGCAATACCACTAATCGTACCCGCTATCTCCTGCTCCGTCACCTTAGAGCTCACCATACGCATAGCCGTAGTGTGCATCATATAACCGATCTCACACGCACGCTCAATCTCAGCAACCTCCTCAGCCGACTTGCAAGCACGCTGGTCGCACACAGCATGAATCAGCTCCAAGCTCGCCATAGCACGCTGCTCACGAGGGTGAATCCCCGTCAAGTCCATCAGCTGAATCATCAAATCATGGCGATACTGAGGCAGGAAATGCACCCTGCGTCCCCCTCGCGAAGCAGAGCCGACAAGCTCCTCAAGCTTAGACATCGGAGCACTACAGCCCACGCCACACTCCCGAGCCATATCAGCCACACTCGCCACCGAGCCAAACCACACAATATCATCAATATCGATATCATCACCTATGAGCCACTCCCTCCTCTCATCACAGTCAATCACGCCACACAGCCCCTCACGCTGCTGTCCGAAATAATACAAAAACGTACTATCCTGACGCCACTTGTAAGCATTGCCTGGATAATTGGCAGGCGCGTTGTTATTACCAAAAAGCACTATCAGCCCAGATCCAATCCTCTCAGCCAGCACACGGCGGCGCTCGATGTATGTCTGTTTAGAAAAAAGCATAGTTGTCAAGGTTAAATTACACAATATTGATACACCACAGAGTACAAAGATACAAAATTAAATCTGAAACGCAAAAACTTTTAACACATAATATATAGCCTCATACAGGCCTACGCCATATCACTACCATGCACACAAGCTCACCAATCCGCCAAATACCATTCACCCATTCCATACCAACGCAGAGAGCGGAAATCATCATTCCACCCCCTAATGTCATACGCGACATCAGGTATACTCATAGCCAATCCGCCATAGTGAGCAGCATCAGTCAACCTATTATAGCCATCAGAATAAATCGTATCCCACACATCATCACACACCCCATACGGCAAAGTGCGAGCCCACTGCGCCTCCCAGACATTATAGTCACTGTCACTTAGCAGATGCGCCATCACAGAGCGCATATCATACGCAGGAACAGGCCATTCCGGTCTGTCCGCGCGAAAGCGAGGAGCACACCGCTGTACCCCAGAAAGCGAAGGCATATCATCCTTGGGAAACAAAGAAGGGATAAAACGAGCCGACAAAGCAGCAAAGTTGCCAAACTCAGCACAGTTTATAGCCGAAAGCAACACCCCCTTACGCCTACCCCCATCCGTGCAATAATCATGATAGTTTCTCACTATGCCCGCCACATCCTTCTCACACAACTCCTCCATAATCATATCATACGGAGCCCCCACCCCAGGTATCTCCACAGGCGAGCCAATAATCCAAGACGTCAAGTCATAAAGTTCCGCTGCCACCTCAACACTCTGCATAAAGCAAGCGTCAAACATCACATACTGCATCCTGTGAGGCAAACCACTGAGCACATCCCTAAGCCCAGCGATATTCAACCATGAGCCATACAATCCACCATAACCCACATCCTGCAAGATAGCACGCGATGCAGTCCCGGCCCCACCGCCGCCCTCTACCTTCCAATTACTGCCATGGCTCCACATCACGAGCGAATACTCATCAGAGGGAAACGTATTCATCACTTCGAGCAACACCGAGCTCACCACCGTAGCATCAGCACTATTCAGCTCAGCATACTCCTTGTATACTCTATACCCCCCACTCCTCAGCAAAAGCAACTCAGGCTTGCGCTGCGTGCTGTTGTCGTCGTGAAACACCACCACCTGACACCCCTCAGGTATCTTGCTCAACGCCGCCTTCATCTCGTTGATATCATTGTTGCTATCAGCCGAAAGCGAATTGTCGGCAGCCATATACACTATCACTGTATGCTTGTACCTCGATTCCCCAGGCTCAGGCACATCATCACCACAAGATGCCAAGCACAGCGACACCAACACAACACACAGCAATTTACAATACCTTATCATAACAATATAAAATCAAGAAAGATGTTTAATCTCCTGCTCGCTCAGACCTGTCGCACTGCAGATGTCATCAAGGGACATTCCCATTGACCTCAACTTACGCGCTATATCCAATGCCTTTGTCTGCTCACCCTCGGCGCGACCTTCTGCGCGACCTTCTGCGCGACCCTCTGCGCGACCCTCTGCGCGACCTTCTGCGCGACCCTCTGCGCGACCCTCTGCGCGACCCTCTTCACGGCCTTCCATCTTGGCTGTGTCGAGCACATCGTTCTGCACCATGATGTCGTCCA
>CALZLQ010000026.1 GCA_945788385.1 uncultured Prevotellaceae bacterium | reverse complement strand
GCACCCGACGCGACCTTCGCGAGAAAGCCTACCGTGCTTCCAGCACCATCTGCACTCATGACAACGACAACAACAACCTTGAGATAGTACGACGCATCGTCAACCTGCGTCAACGATTAGCACAGGTTATGGGCAAGAAATGTTTTGCAGACTTCGTCCTCGAACGCCGCATGGCCAGCGATACCGAGCATGTCAACCATCTCATAGACCAACTGTTGACAGCATACAGGCCCATTGCCGAAAACGACGTCCGTGAAGTCGAACAATATGCAAGGCAATATGAGACCGGCAAGCACCCCGAGCAGGCCAAGGACTTCCACCTCGAGCCTTGGGATTATGCCCACTATGCTCATCTGCTCAAAATGCAACGCTACAACATAGACAGCGAGATGCTACGCCCCTACCTCAAGCTCGAAAACGTACAGCACGGAGTCTTCTCGCTTGCTACACGTCTTTATGGAATCACCTTCGAGAAAGCCGATGACATACCTGTATACCACCCCGATGTCGTAGCCTACAGAGTGTATGACAACGACGGCTCATTCCTCGCCATATTGATGGCAGACTTTCATCCGCGCGACAACAAACAATCAGGAGCCTGGATGACCACCTACCGCGACCAATGGATTGAAGACGAACATCCGACCACAAGCAACGAATCCCCTCAGTTTGCTCCTGGAGAGAACGTACGCCCCATCGTGTCATTGGTAATGAACCTCACCAAGCCCACCCCTGAGAGCCCTGCCCTACTCACACTCGGCGAAGTCGAAACATTCCTCCACGAGTTTGGTCACGCTCTTCACGCCATCTTCTCACAAGTGAGATACAGTTCGCTCTCTTGTACCAACGTCTATTGGGACTTCGTTGAGTTGCCAAGCCAGTTTATGGAGAACTACGTCATTGAGAAAGATTTCCTTCATACCTTTGCACACCATTGGCAGACTGGTGAGCTCATACCCGATGAGCTGATAGAACGCATCGTCGAGGCACGCAACTACCAATGTGGCTACTCTTGCTGCCGTCAAGTCAGTTTCTGCCTCCTCGACATGGCATACTACACCCTCACCGAGCCACTCACCCAAGACATAGTCACCTTTGAACACCAGGCATGGCAGCGAGCTATCGTCATGCCAATCCCCTCAGACAACTGTATGTCCGTACGTTTCGGACACATCATGTCAGGAGGCTACGCCGCAGGTTATTACAGCTACAAATGGGCAGAAGTACTCGAAGCTGACGCCTTTGCCGTATTCCAGCGTGAAGGCATCTTCAATCGCGAGACAGCAGACCGTTTCCGTCGCGAGATACTCTCACGCGGACGCAGTCAGCACCCCATGACACTCTACAAGAATTTCAGAGGAGCAGAGCCCACCATCGACGCCCTATTACGCCGCAACGGCATCAAATAAAGAAAGGAGCAATACGACATGAGCACATTATTAGACCGCAGATACCTGCGTATGGCACTAATCTGGAGCGAGAACTCATACTGTCAGCGACGACAAGTCGGAGCCCTCATAGTCAAAGACAAGATGATAATCTCCGACGGGTACAACGGCACCCCAAGCGGATTTCCCAACGTATGCGAAGAAGACAATGTCACCTACCCATACGTACTCCATGCCGAAGCCAACGCCATCACCAAGATAGCACGCTCAGGCAACAACTCAGACGGAGCGACACTCTACGTCACCGACTCACCCTGTATCGAATGCGCCAAGCTGATAATACAAGCTGGCATCAAGCGCGTAGTCTACTCACGCGAATACCGGCTCACAGACGGCATAGACCTCCTCAGACGAGCAGGCATCCAAGTAGAATACATACCCATAGACCACAAACAGTAGCTCATACCAATACAAGGACAAAAATGAAAAAACTTCCTCTACTGCTCTCAATAGCTATGAGCATCGGCATACTGATTGGCACCTTTTTAGCCAATCATTTCAACGGCAACCGCATAAATATCATCAACACAGGCACCAATAAACTCAACTATCTATTACAACTCATCGACAATAGTTACGTCGATACCGTTGACATCAACCAGGTAGTAGACGAAGCCATACCGAGCATACTCTCCGAGCTCGACCCCCACTCCGCCTATCTCAATGCCAGCGATGCCGAAGCCGCCAACGAAGACCTTCGGGGCACATTCTCAGGCATAGGCATACAATACCGCATGGAGCGCGACACAGTCATGGTAATGAGCGTCATACACGGAGGTCCAGCCGAAAAAATAGGCATACTCTCAGGCGACAGGATTATCACAGCAGGCAAGAAAAACCTCTGCAAATTAGAAAGCACCGAAGTACAGAAATACATCAAAGGCAAGAAAGGCACCCACGTCAAGCTGACCGTCGTCCGCCGTGGTCACTCCAAGCCCATCACCTTCGATGTCGAACGTGGCGACATACCCGTATACACCATAGATGCCAGCTATATGATAGAACCAGGCATAGGATATATCCGGGTCAAGAGTTTCGGCGAGCAGACATACGCCGAAATGCTGTCAGCCTTAGCCAAGCTCAATATGCAAGGCATGAAATCCCTCATACTCGACCTGCGAGGCAACCGAGGCGGCTACATGCAGATAGCAATCCAGATGGTCAATGAGTTCCTGCCATCAGACCAGCTCATACTCTACACCGAAGGACGCAAATCCCCACGCGAAGACTACCACAGCGACGGACGAGGTTCATTCAAGGAACTGCCTATCGTTGTCCTCGTCGACGAGATGAGCGCATCATCAAGCGAAATCTTCGCAGGTGCCATCCAAGACAACGACCGTGGCACCATCATTGGACGCCGCACATTCGGCAAAGGCCTCGTACAGCAATCCATGAACTTCCGCGACGGCTCTACCGTACGACTGACCGTGTCACGCTACTACACCCCATCAGGCCGTTGCATTCAAAAGCCATATCAGAAAGGTCATGGTGAAGACTACGAAAATGAGTTGCTCATGCGCTACGAACGTGGCGAGTTCTTCAGCGAAGACTCCATACACCAAGACGGTCCCGTCTACAAGACCGTACATTTAGGACGCACCGTCTACGGAGGCGGCGGCATACGCCCAGACATTTTCGTCCCCGAAGACACCACAGGCCTTACCACCTACTACAAGCAGGCAGCATACACAGGCCTCATAGCCCAATACGCCTTTGAGATAACAGACCGTCACCGCGCCGAGCTCCAGAAGTTAGACGACAACACACAGTTGGAACAATGGATGAACCGCAAGAACCTCATCGAAGGTTTCGCCACATGGGCATCATCACACGGTCTCCAGCGCCGCAACCTCATGCTGCGTCAGAGTCAGCGACTATTCCGCCGCGCCATCTATGGAGGAATCATCTACAACACACGAGAGATGGAAGACTACCTCACCTTCCTCAATCAGGAAGACCCAACAATCAACAAAGCTCTTGACATCATACATCAAGGCTCGACAGTCCCCACCAAAAAGACACCCGATACACTCCCATAAAGACAAATCTGCCGACACGGAGCAAAAAAAATCCCCCACGACACACAGAATACGACAAAAAACACTATCTTTGTCAGAGATATCAGATTAACAAATTAATAAAAAGCACACAATATGTATTTCAAAGTATCAAGCACAGCTTTGATGAGCCGCCTTGCCAACACAAGCAAGGTACTGGCAAGCAAGAACGCGATGTCAATCCTCGACTGCTTTTTTATAGAAGTAAACGAAGGGGAACTTAGGGTGACAGCCAGCGACTCCGAGAAGTGTATGATTACCACAGTACCAGTACTTGAGCAAGACGGCACCATGAATTTTTGTGTCCAAGCCAAGACCCTTATGGACTCCCTACGCTCGATTCCCGAGCAGCCACTCGTCTTAGACATAAACCCCAACACATACGAGCTGCACGGCAAGCACAACAGCGGACAGTTCTCAATCATGGCACAGGAATCCTCTGCATATCCAGAAGCACGCCCTGTGACAGATAGCAACATTCTCGAGATACCGGCAAATATCATGCTCAACGGCATAAACCGATGCATCTTCGCCACAGCCAACGACGAAGTACGCCTCGTCATGAACGGCATCTATTGCGACCTGAAGCAAGACCACATTATATTTGTCGGCACAGACGGACGCAAGCTCGTACGCAATACCGTACGAAGCATCATGCCAAACGCCGAAGGAGGTTTCATATTGCCAAAGAAAGTAGCCACAATCCTAAAGAACGTGTTGGCCAAAGACGACACCACCATCATCATACGATACACCAACGATAGGGCCACAATAGAGACCGCAGACATGACAATGCACTTCTCCCTAATAGAAGGCAACTATCCAAACTACAATGCCGTCATACCACAATACAACCCATACCGCGCCACCATTGACCGCCAAGCATTAGAAAATGCACTGAAACGCGTCAGTGTCTTCTGCAACCAAAGCAGCGGCCTCGTCAAGGTAGAGCTGACACACAACCAACTACGCCTCACCGGACAAGACACCGACTACTCAACCAGCGGAGAAGAATACCTCAGCTGCGACTACAACAACAACAACATCGCGATAGGCTTCTCATGCCAATTCCTCATCGAAATCTGCAACATACTCGAAAGCGAAAGCGTCATCCTTGAGCTCGCAGACCCCAGCCGTCCAGGCATAGTAATGCCAGCCGATGAATCTGCCGACGACGAACTTTTGATGCTACTCATGCCAATGCGAGTGGAGGACTGATATATGAAGTTGAAATTAGAGCGCCCTATAGTCTTCTTTGACCTCGAAACGACAGGAGTAGACATCGCCAAAGACAGGATAGTCGAGATCTGCCTCATCAGAGTAGAGCCCAACGGCAACCGCGAGAGCAAGTCATTACGCATCAATCCAGAAGTACACATTCCCGAGACCTCAAGTGCCGTGCACGGCATATACGACCAAGACGTCAAAGACTGCCCCACATTCAAGCAAGTAGCAGAAGACCTCAAAAACATCTTCGAAGGTTGCGATTTAGCAGGATTCAACAGCAACAAGTTTGACATTCCCCTACTCGCAGAAGAATTCATACGTGCAGGAGTGATGATTGACCTCAACACCCCCCTAAGAGTCGATGTACAAAACATCTACCACAAGCTTGAACAGCGCACCCTCATAGCAGCCTACAAGTTCTACTGTGGCAAAGACCTGACCAACGCACATTCAGCCTTAGCTGACACCCAAGCCACCCTCGAAGTCCTCGAGGCACAGTTAGACCACTATCCCGACGAACTGCAGAACGACATATCATTCCTCGCCGAATACAGCCGTCGCGACAACTTTGTAGACTTCGCAGGACGATTCGTATACAACGACGAAGGAGAAGTATGCGTCAACTTCGGCAAACACAAAGGTCGCCTCGTCAAAGATGTCCTACGCCTTGAGCCCAGTTACTACAATTGGATGATGCAAAGCGACTTTACCCAAAACACAAAACAAGTACTCACCAGACTCTACTACAAATACAAATAACGACATTCCTCCATACAACCATACGACACATCCATGCTGAAAGGAAAGAAGATTGTTTTAGGAATTACAGGTAGCATTGCAGCCTACAAATCCTGCCTACTCATACGCCACCTTATCAAGAGCGGAGCCGAAGTACAAGTCGTCATCACCCCCTCAGGCAAGGAATTCATCACCCCCCTGACCCTCAGCACCCTGACCCACAAACCCGTCATCAGCGAGTTCTTCAACCAGCGCGACGGCATGTGGCACAGCCACGTAGACATAGGTCTTTGGGCGGACGCCATGCTCATCGCCCCCGCCACAGCCAGCACCATAGGCAAAATGGCCCACGGCATAGCAGACAACATGCTCATCACCACCTATCTCAGCATGAAAGCGCCAGTATTCATAGCCCCAGCCATGGACCTCGACATGTATGCACATACATCGACCCAAGACAATCTGCGCCTACTGCAAAGCCGCGGCACCCACATCATAGAGCCAGGCTACGGACACCTCGCCTCAGATCTCGAAGGCAAAGGCAGAATGGAAGAGCCCGAGAACATAGTACTCCAGCTCCAAGAATATTTCGCCCGTCGTGACGGCAGTATGCGAGGTCAAAGAGTCATGATTACAGCAGGTCCCACCTACGAGCGAATAGACCCCGTACGTTTCATTGGCAACTACTCCAGCGGCAAGATGGGCATATCCTTAGCAAAAGCATGCGCCAACGAAGGCAGTCAGGTAGAACTCATCCTAGGCCCGTCCAGCCAGCCACTCCCCTCAAGCTCACTCATCAAGGTCACCCGCGTAGAAAGCGCCCAAGAGATGTACCAAGCCGCCATGCAGATATACCCCACCTGCGATGCAGGCATCATGTGCGCCGCCGTAGCCGATTTCAAGCCAGCCGACACCACAGACCACAAGATAAAGCGCGAAGGCACCAAAGCCATGACCCTCAACCTCGTCCCCACCCAAGACATAGCAGCAGCAGTAGGACAAATCAAGACCACGAGTCAGAAGCTATGCGGATTCGCATTAGAAACACACGACGCACTCGAGCACGCCAAAGACAAGCTCAAGCGCAAGAACCTCGACATGATAGTAATGAACAGCCTCCAAGACCCAGGAGCAGGATTCCAAGTCGACACCAACAAAGTCACACTCATCACCCCCGACACCATCACCACACTACCCCTAATGCAAAAAAACGAAGTAGCCAAAGAAATCGTCAGAGCAATGTTCAAACACCCATGAGAAAAATATTCTCACTACTCATATTATACACAGCACTAAGTACCCTCGCCACAGCCCAGGAACTCAAAGCCAAAGTATCCGTCAACACACAACAGATACAAGGCAGAACCGATGCCTGCGAGACCATGCGTCAGAAAGTAGAAGAGTTTCTCAACACCCGCCATTGGACAGAGAGAGAATACGCCGAACAAGAACGCATAGAATGCACCTTCTCAATCACAGTCAACAAATACACCGAGCAAGACGGAGCCTACGAGTGCACCATGCAACTCACCAGTATGCGTCCCGTATGGGGCACAGCCTACCAGACCGTCCTATACAGCTGCAAGGATAACAACTTCCACTTCAAGTTCGAAGCAGCAGACCAACTCGAATACAACTTCGACAACATCGACAACCAGCTCGTAGCCCTCTTAGCCTACTACGCCCACCTCATCATCGGCATCGACATGGACACATTCGCCCCCCTCGGAGGGACAGAAATCCTCAATATCGCCCAAGACATCGTCACCAAGGCCCAAAACCTCAGCTATGCAGGCTGGAGTGCATTCAACGACAACAGCAATCGCTACTCCCTGCTCAACGACTACATGGAACCCTCAATGGAAAGCATGCGCACCCTCAACTACCGCTACCATCGCCAAGGACTCGACAACATGGCCGACAGTACAGACAACGCCATACAGAATATCATATCGTCCCTTGAGCTCCTCGATGAAGCACGCCAAGGCCGCGCCATGAGCAACGTCCCCCAGCTGTTTGCCGAATACAAACGACAAGAATTAGTCAACCTGCTCACAGGCAAAGGCACGCCACAGCAGCGCCAGCGCATCTACGACATACTATTCGCCCTCAACCCCAGCATGAAAAGCGAATGGGAGAAAATCAAAAAATAAAAAGCCCTCACACCACATGCTACGACATCTTCACATAGAAAACTACACACTCATCGAGCGCCTCGACATAGACTTTCATCAAGGATTCAGCGTCATCACCGGACAGACAGGAGCAGGCAAAAGCATACTCCTCGGAGCCATATCCCTGCTCACAGGCCAACGCGCCGACACCACCGCCATACAAGCAGGCAAAAACCGCTGCACCCTCGAAGCAGAATTCGACATCACAGGCTACCAACTACAGCAACTCTTTGACGACGAAGGTCTCGACTGGGACGAGAAAAACTGCATCATACGACGCGAGCTCACCACCACAGGCAAGAGCCGCGCCTTCGTCAACGACACCCCCGTAACACTCACCACACTCAAACAACTCGGAGCAAGACTACTCGACATACACTCCCAACACCAAAACCTCCTGCTCGGTCAAGAAGACTTCCAGCTGCACATACTCGACACCCTCGCCCACAACCACGACCTACTCACAGCCTACAAAACAACCTACACCAGCTGGCAAGACAAAGAAAAAGCCCTCGCCCAAGCATACCAAGCCACACAACAAAACCACCAAGACGAAGACTACCTACGCTACCAGCTCAACGAATTAGAAACATTCTCACCCCAAGCAGACGAAGACGAAACCCTCCACACCGAGTGCACCACCCTCGAACACGCCCAAGACATCCGACAAAGCCTGTACGCCACATCCCAGATTATCGACTCAGAAGAAGCCTGCGTCCAAATGCTACGTCAAGCCCGCCAACAACTGCAAGACATCGCCCCCTACTTCACCCACGCAGACGAGATGATACAACGCATCGAAAGCTGCGAGATAGAACTACGAGACCTCGCACGCCAATGCGACATATACAGCCAAGACATCGAATGCGACCCACAGCGACTCGAACAAGTACGCGCCCGCCTCAACAAACTCTACGCCCTTGAGCAGAAACACCACGTCACCACCAGCACCGACCTCATCGCCATACAAAGCGAAATCTCCACACACCTCAACACCATTGACAACAGCGAAGAACACCTACACCAACTACAGCAAGAAGCACAGCAAGCCCACGCCAAAGTCACAGACCTCGCCCACCAGCTAAGCAAGACCCGAGCCAATGCAGCCAAACATTTGGAGGCCCAAATGATTGAGCAACTCAAGCCCCTCGGCATGCCCAACATACAATTCGCTGTCGACATCACCGCCAGCCCACACCCCCACCCTCAAGGGCAAGACAACATCACCATGCTCTTCACCGCCAACAAACACACACCACTACAAGCCATACAAAACGTAGCCAGCGGCGGAGAGATAGCCCGTGTCATGCTCACACTCAAAGCCATCATAAGCACAAGCATACAACTCCCCACCATCATCTTTGACGAAATTGACACAGGAGTATCAGGTCAGATAGCCCAAGCCATGGCACACATCATGCGACACATCAGCCAACAAGGCCGACAAGTGATAAGTATCACCCACCTCCCACAGATAGCAGCCCTCGGCGACACACACTACCGCGTCTGGAAAGAAGAAACCCCTGACGCCACACTCAGCCACATCACCCTCCTCGACCGACAAGGACGCATAGACGAAATAGCCTCAATGCTCTCAGGCACAAATATCACCGATTCAGCTATCGAAAACGCCAAACAGCTACTCAGTCACTAACCAACCCACACACCCAGAAAATGCCAGGCAAAGACAGACACTCCGCAGCCCAGCAAATATACAGACGCTTCCCCCTTGAGCTGGTACGCAAGGAAGGCAAGTGGCTAATAGCCCTAAGCGGCGGAGCAGACTCCACAGCCCTTGCCCTGATTATGAAACACTTCGGGATAGACATCCACGCCCTACACTGCAACTTCCACCTCCGAGGCGAAGAAAGCACACGCGACGAAACATTCGTCAGGACATTCTGTCAAGAACAACAAATACCCCTCCAAGTCGCCCATTTCGACACCATACACGAAGCACGTCAACACCACGAAAGCATCGAGATGGCAGCCCGCAGACTACGCTACACATGGTTTGAACAACAACAACAACAACACGCAGCCCAAGGCATCTGCGTCGCCCACCACCTCGACGACCAAGCAGAAACCATACTACTCAACCTCATACGAGGCACAGGGCTCCGCGGACTCCAAGGCATCTCACCTCAACGCACCCTCGGCAACCTCAATGTCGTACGCCCACTCCTGAACTACACCAAACAAGAACTCACAGACTACCTCGACAGCCTCGGCCAACCCTACGTCACCGACAGCACCAACCTCGAGCGCGACGCCATGCGCAACCGCATACGTCTCGACGTAATCCCCCTCCTGCGCCAGCTCAACCCCAACATCACACAATGTCTCGCACGCACAGCCGAAAACCTGCGCCTGAGCCAGACAGACAGCCCCCACACCCAACTATACAACACACTGCAGCCACACGGCTTCACACGCACACAAATCATCGACATTGCCCGACACCTCCATCACCCCAGCCCAAATCAATCCGCAAGCCAACAATGGCACAGCACCACTCATACCCTCACCCTCGACCGCGGGCAAATCATACTCGAAAGCAAGACCCCACCCCCACCCCCCATACTACACAGCGAAACGTTAGACATAGCCGCACACCCCCTAAGCAAAATAGACTGGACAGACAAAAGCACAGCCTACATAGACCCCACCTCAGTCCACCCCCCACTCGCCCTGCGCCCCATGCAGCCAGGAGACAGATTTCGCCCCTACGGCATGCCCCACGGCAGCAAGCTACTCTCCGACTTCCTCACAGACCGCAAAGTCCCCCTCAACGAGAAACAACGACAACTAATCGTAGAAGACCAGACCCACGCCATCATCTGGGTAGTAGGCAGAGAAATCGACCACCGCTACAGAATAACAGAAAACACAAAGCAAATCCTCAAACTAACAATAAGATAGAGACATAGAAAATCATATTTATGGAAATAATATTTATCATCATCGGCATAGTTATAGGAGCCATCCTTGGCATTCTATTCATGAAAAGCAAGACAAGCGCCCTGTTAGCAAAGTTTGAGATACTATCCCAGGAACTTGGCACAACCAAGACAGAGAACACAAATTTATGCGCCAAAGTAGAAAGCCTGACAGAAGAAAAGAATACCATAGCAAACGAGCGCAACTCCCTAACGTTTGAGAGAAACACAATCAAAGAGCAATACGAAAAAGCCCAGAGAGAAGTAGAGGACCTAAAGGCAGAAGTAGAGAAAAAATCACACGAGAGAGAAGCACAGGCAAAAGAAACCTATGACAGACAGATAGCAGAACTCAAAAGTCAGCATGAGCAGAGCATAATATCACTCAAAGAAGAGTTTGCCAATCAACGTCAAGAGATGAAAGAGCAACACATAAAAGCCCTTGAAGACAAAGATGCTACATGCAAATCTGCCATCGAATCACAAGAACAGCGTCACCTGGAAGCAGTCAAAGCCATGCAGACACGTTTCGACGAGACCATGGACAAAGTCACCGCACAAGTCAAAAACGCCACAGCCGATATGCTCAAAGACAGGCAAAAAGAATTTGCCGAGAAAAGCAGCCAAGACCTTGGCCAGATTGTCAATCCCCTACGAGAAACCATCGACAAGATGAAAAAAGCCATGGACGACAGCACATTAAAACAGACAGAGATATCAAGCGAGATGAAAGCAAACATCGAGAACATGATGCGTCAAAGCCAGGCAGCCAAGGAAAGTGCCGATGAGTTGACCCGCGTATTCAAACACGGCACAAAAGTGCAAGGCGATTGGGGCGAGACTGTCCTCGACGAACTACTCCAGTCACAAGGGCTCACCAACGGCATACACTACGACACACAAGCAGTCATCAAAGACGCCTCAGGCAATACCGTTCGCTCAGAAGAAGGCTCCATGATGCGCCCAGACGTTATCCTACACCTTGACCAACGCCGAGAGCTAATCATCGACTCAAAGGTATCACTCACCGCCTTCATGGACTACGCCAATGCCGAGAGCGAAGAAGAACGCCAGAGACAGCTCAAAGCCCACATCGCCAGCATCCAAAAGCACGTCGACGAACTCTCCAAAAAAGACTATTCGTCATACATCCAGTCTCCCAAGGTTAAAATGGACTACGTCATTATGTTCGTCCCCCACACCGGAGCATTGTGGACAGCCCTCAATTCACAACCAGACCTTTGGCGAAAAGCCATGGAAAGAAACGTCTTCATCGCAGACGAGCAGACACTGTTTGCAGCCCTTCGTATCATAAATCTGACCTGGACCCAGATTGTACAAGCCCAGAATCACGAAAAAGTATTCGAGCTTGCCAACGAGATGCTCAACCGCGTAGGACAATTCTGGTCAGAATATGAAGCAATGGGCAAAGCCCTCAAGAACGCACAGACAGCATTTGAGAAAGGCAAATCCAAAATCACAGAAGGCGGACAAAGCATCAACACCACAGCAAACAAACTCCTCAAGCTTGGCGCAAAGCAAAGCGACAGGAACCCACTCCCCCAGCTTCTTGACATTGACGACATTCCCGCTCTGGAACTCGCGTCATCCGAGAAAACTACAGAATGATACAGTCATTAGACTATAGTACAGACTTAGATTGGTTCATAACGCCAATGAACGATTCAGGGTTATAAGTTATTGCTGTCCACCAAACTTTCAATGTTAACCAAATGATAAAGGGCTGATTCCATTTACAGAGTCAGCCCTAATTGTTACCTTTGTCTTTACCACAAAACCTCGACAATATGAACAAGGGGGGCTTACCCAAAAGAGGAAATCACCCAACTACCATATTTTCAAGGAATTGGGAGACCTGAATTGATATTTATCGGACAGTATAAAATAATTATATACATAACGATATTTCAGTAAAACCATATACACAGAACAGAGCGATATACACATTTTATGGTATTGTGCAATAGAGTAAAACTCCATACCTTTGCAGCGGAATTACACTACGACACAAAAAGGATAATACCGCGCAAGCGGAAAAGGTAATGAAAATAAAGCACAAACGACATGAAAAAAATTTTTACTTTAATTGTTGCATTCATAGCAATAACACAAATGCTCAACGCACAAGCCAGTCACGGCGCAATGACCTTCGTGGGCAAGTCAAACTACTATGTCACAATGATGGGCAGTATAACGGGAGAGACCACCGTGGCTGCCGACACCATCGTCTACATGGGAGCAGACTTCACCCTGCCAAGCATGAAGTACAACGACATGGTGATACCCTCATTCAGCATACAGGGCACCACTTTCACAGGCGGATACGCAGGAGTGATATGGGAAGACCAGACCTTCACGTCCACCACAACCGACGCTTCGGATCAGGAAAAGACCATCACAGGCTCATCACTCAGAGGCACATTCACCCACACCGCAGGCATCTACAAACTCCAACTCGAAATCACATTTACCTACGGCAACATGCCATTCCCCATCACATACAGCATCGAGGGCTACTATGTCAAAGACTACTCAGGCACAAACAAAGTCACCGTAGGCGGACAATACGGTCCATATAGCGCACAAGTGACACACAAACTACGCACTTACGTCGAAGACGGAGAGACAAAGGCTGACGTCGAGATACCAGGCTACACACTTCCCCAGACTATAATGGGCAATCTCACTCTAGGCAGTTATACCATCACAGGTCTCACCTACGATGAAAGCAAGGGAGGCTATTACAAGGACTACGCCACAGACGGTCTGACCATACACATTACAGCAGAGCAAAACGGTCTTTCTCGGCTCCACCCATCCAGTCACCTACGCAGTAGCAGCCATCTCACTCA
>CALZLQ010000025.1 GCA_945788385.1 uncultured Prevotellaceae bacterium | reverse complement strand
TTGTTGTCGCGTATGATGACGCTGCCGTCTTTCAACCACCCTTGGGGGGTGAGTATGCGACCATTAATGATTTGTTTTAGCATAATTTGTTCTCTTGGGTTTTTATTTGTTCACCATTGAATATACTACGTCCATAATGTCTTTGCCAAGCTGATCGGCTGCTTCCATGGTTGAAGCTTCGCTGTATACGCGAATGATTGGCTCGGTGTTTGACTTGCGCAGGTGTACCCACTTGTCGGGGAAGTCTATCTTTACGCCGTCGATATCGTTGACCTCCTGGTCTTTGTAGAGCTCCTTGACCTTGACGAGGATTGCGTCTACATCGGTGTCGGGAGTGAGGTCGATGCGGTTCTTGGCTATCTGGTATGGGGGATACGTGGCGCGGAGCTGGCTTGTGGTCATGCCTTTCTTGGCGAGGTAGGTCAGGATAAGGGCTATGCCTACGAGTGCGTCGCGTCCGCTGTGGGCTGCGGGATAGATGACTCCGCCATTGCCTTCACCACCGATTACGGCATTGGTCTCGCGCATCTTGGTAACGACATTGACTTCTCCTACGGCAGCGGCATTGTATTTGCAGCCTGGATACTTGTTGGTGACGTCGCGCAGGGCGCGGGTTGACGAGAGGTTGCTGACGGTATTGCCTGGGGTATGTTGGAGTATGTAGTCTGCTACGGTGACAAGGGTGTACTCTTCGCCATACATGGTGCCGTCTTCACAGAACAGTGCCAAACGGTCTACATCGGGGTCTACCACGAAGGCTATGTCGTGACCGCCTTTTTGCATGAGGGCCTTGATATCGCCGAGATTCTTCTCCAATGGCTCAGGATTGTGCTGGAAATCGCCTGTAGGCTCGGTAAACATGCCTGTGTATTCTACGCCGAGCTGATCAAAGAGCTTGGGCAGAATCACACCGCCTACTGAGTTGACTGCATCAAAGGCTACCTTGAACTTGCGTGCCTTGACTGCTTCTACGTCTACGAGGTCAAGCCCCAAGACCATATCGATGTGTTTCTGGTCGTAACTGTCGTCTTCACGGTATTTGCCGAGGTGGTCTACGTCGGCGTACTCAAAGTCTTCGGCTTCTGCGATACGGAGCACTTCTTCGCCTTGCTCCTTGTTGAAGAACTCGCCTTTCTCGTTGAGGAGCTTGAGGGCATTCCACATACGGGGGTTGTGAGAGGCTGTGAGTATGATACCGCCGTCTGCGCCTTCCATAGTGACAGCGACTTCGGTGGTTGGGGTTGAAGCGAGTCCGATATTGACTACGTCAAAGCCCATGCCCATAAGGGTACCGCATACTACGTTTTTGACCATCTCGCCTGAGATGCGTGCATCGCGGCCTACGACAATCTTGTTGCTGCCTATGGGTGAGGTCTTGCGAATTACTGTAGCGTATGCGCTGACGAACTTTACGATATCGAGCGGATTGAGGGTGTCTCCTGCCTTACCGCCGATTGTGCCACGGATACCGGAAATTGATTTGATTAGTGTCATAATTAGATTTTTTGTTTAGATTTAGTCTATCTTTTCACTACAAATATACAAAAAAATATAACATGTTGTCGCACGTTTTGGTGATTTAATATTGTTTTTCCGCCAAAGATTTGTGATTACGGCATAATTTGTATAACTTTACACGCGTTTAATGATAAAAAGGCAGGACAAGCATGAAGGTTATCGATTTAATAAACGACAAGGATAGCCAGCCTTTCTCTTTTGAGGTATTGCCTCCGATTAAGGGGAATGGCACGGGAGTTCTTTTCGACACGATTGACAGGTTGAGGGAGTTTCAACCCCGATATATAAATATCACTACTCATCGTAGCGAATATGTGTATAAGGAGCTTGGGAATGGCCTGGTAGAGCGTCACAGGGTGCGTCGTCGCCCCGGCACTATCGCGATATCGGCTGCCATATTGCAGCGCTATAATATCCCTGTGGTACCTCATATCGTGTGTAGCGGTCATACTCGCGAGGACTTGGAGTATATGCTTCTTGACCTCCAGTTCTTGGGTATCAGCGATTTGCTTGTCTTGCGTGGTGACAAGGCCAAGGAGGACCATATATTCTGCCCTACCGGTGACGGCCCGAGTCATGCTACTGAGCTGATTGAACAGATAAATGCTTTCAACAATGGTCGTTTTTACGATGGAAGCGAGATAAAATGTACTGGCGAGAGGTTTCACTATGGTGTGGCTTGCTACCCTGAGAAACATGAGGAGGCTGCCAATATGGAGAGTGACCTCGCAGTATTGAAGATGAAGGTGGAGATGGGGGCGGAATATGCTGTAACGCAGTTGTTTTTCGACAACAAGAAGTACTTCGACTTTGTGGAACGTGCACGCAGGGAGGGGATAATGATTCCTATCGTACCTGGCATCAAGCCTTTGGCGAAGTTGAGCCAGCTCGCGATTGTACCCAAGATTTTCCATTGCGACCTTCCTGAGCCTCTGTATCGTGAGGCAGTCAAGTGTAAAACGGACGAGGAGTTGCGCCGTGTGGGGGTGGAATGGGCTACGACACAGTGTAAGGAGTTGCTCGCTGGCGGGGCTCCGAACTTGCATTTCTATACGGTGAGTGCTGTAGACAGTATTTGTGAGATAGCGAAGAATATCTATTGAGAGAATGGGATTTGATGAGGTAATTGGTCAGGATGCTGTCAAGGAGAGGCTGACGCAGATGATTGCGGACAACCGTATCCCTCATGCCATAATGCTGTGCGGCCCTCAGGGATGTGGCAAGCTGCCGCTGGCTCTGGCTTTTGCTTCCATGTTGGTGGGCAAGGAGGCGAAGGACGAGGCGATGGTAAGGGCTTGGTCTCATCCTGATCTGATATTCTCGTTCCCTGTCATCAAGAGAAAGAGCAGCGACCACCCTATATCGGACGATTTCATCGGTGAATGGCGCACTCTGCTCAACAGTTCAGTGTATTTCGACACTGAGGATTGGCTCGCCGTAATCAAGGCCGAGAACCAGCAGATAGTGCACTATGTCTACGAGAGTGACCGTCTGCAACAGAAACTTCAGCTCAAACCGAGTCGTGGGGGCAGACGTGCTGTAGTGATATGGTTGCCTGAGCGTATGAATGTGGAGGCTGCCAACAAATTGCTGAAACTGATTGAAGAACCTCCTCTGAGGACTTACTTGATATTTGTCAGTCAGGACAGTGAGAATGTCTTGGGCACGATTCAGAGTCGCACGCAAAAGATTTTTGTTCCGCCACTGTCTGATGATGTCATTGCCGAAGCTCTCACCGAGAGATTGGGGACAAGTCCTGACGTGGCTAAGGTGATAGCCCATGTGGCTCAGGGCAACTACACGATGGCTGTAAAGAGGCTTTCTGAGGATAATGAGGAGTCTGTATTCTTTGACCTCTTCGTCAACCTGATGAGATTGAGCTACATGCGCAAGATAAAGGATATGCGTGAGTGGAGCGATACGGTGAGCGAGATGGGGCGCGAACGCCAGAAACGCTTTTTGGCATACTGCCAGAGACTGCTTCGCGAGAATTTCATCTACAATTTCAAAAGCCCTGAGATGTGCTTCATGACACGACGTGAAAGCGAATTTAGCGTAAACTTCGCGCGTTTCGTCAATGAGCGGAATGTCATTCCCATCATGGAGGAGCTGAGCTTGTGCCAAAGAGATATCTCACAGAATGTTAACCCACGCATGGTCTTCTTTGACTTCGCTCTCAAGATGATTGTGCTTTTGATTCAATAACAATACTTAAATTATGAGCAACGAATATATATGTGGCGGAGGCCGCGGTATCTGTAAAAAAGGATGGCATACCAATCACTATACGCAGCTTAATGTGTGTGACTATATGGCTGATGTTCCTAACAATACGGCTACTACTGACCTCGTAGAGGTTCAGTTCAAGAATACTCGCAAGGGCTATTATCACAATTCTAATGGCCTGGATTTGCAAAAGGGTGACATCGTGGCGGTGGAGGGTAACCCCGGTCACGACATAGGCACGGTGACAATGACGGGCACACTGGCGGCTCTGCAGGTCAAGAAGGCGAACCTCAAAAGTGAGGACGACATCAAGCGCATATATCGTATAGCCAAGGAGACTGACCTCGAAAAATATGACGAGGCTAAGGCTCGCGAGCATCAGACGATGATAGAGTCGCGCCAAATTGCCAAGAGACTCGGACTGGAGATGAAAATAGGTGACGTGGAGTATCAGGGTGACGGCAACAAAGCTATTTTTTATTACATCGCTGACGGACGTGTAGATTTCCGCGAGCTCATCAAGGTGCTGGCTGACGTGTTTAAGGTGCGCATTGAGATGAAGCAGATTGGGGCTCGTCAAGAGGCTGGACGTATAGGTGGCTTTGGCCCTTGCGGCAGAGAGTTGTGTTGCTCGACGTGGATAAAGAACTTCACCAGTGTGGGCACCGTAGCTGCTCGCTTTCAGGACCTCTCGCTCAACCCCCAGAAACTGGCAGGACAGTGTGCGAAGCTCAAGTGCTGTATCAACTACGAGGTTGACCAGTATATCGAGGCATCGCGAAAACTTCCCAACCGCGATACTGTACTGACGACGCAAGAGGGCGAGTGGTACTTTTTCAAGGCCGACATTCTTGCTGGAATGGTGTCGTACTCTTCGGACAAACACCTTGCTGCCAACATCACTACCGTCACGGCAGAGCGTGCCATGGAGATAATAAATGCCAACAATCGTGGTGAGAATCCCGTCTGTCTGGCTGATGACAGCCACGGCCAGAATGAAATGACGAAACCTGTGGATCTGGCTACTCAGGAGGACCTCTCGCGCTTTGACGCTCAACTGAAGGGCAAGAAGAAAAAGAAGAAGAACTCCCGTCAGGGTAACAATCGCCAACATAGGGATGACAAAGACAATAACTTTGCTGACAGCGACAGCAATGTCGCTGACAGCGGTGCTAATGTGTAATTGTATCAACGACACTCTCACTCACCAGTACAAACGACTCGACGATGGAGGGTGGGACAGGTCTGACACTCTCGTTTTTGACCTTCCTGAGGTGAAGGTGAGCGGAGTATACCTACCGAGGGTGCTGATGCGCTCGGGCAATCTCTTCCCTTACTCTAAGTTGTGGGTTTGCTATGAGGTGAATCTTGAATATCCAAGATTTACGGGCAAAGATACGGTATGCATTGATATCGCTCCCAAAAACATGAAGATGGTATCTAACGGACTAATCATGCGTACGTACAGTCAGGACTCAGAGCCCATACGCCTGAGTGCAGGGCAGCACGGGAGGATCAGGATATACCACCTGATGATGCAAGAAGAGATGCCCGACATCATAGATGTAGGGACGGAGATAAGGAGAGAAGACTGAGAGGGGACTCAGTGGGCTATACGGTTGCGGCTCGCATCTATCCTGAGGAAAATGAACAGAAGTATGGTGAAACCCCATAGAGAGGAGCCGCCATAGCTAAAGAACGGCAAGGGTATACCTATGACTGGGGTGAGCCCCAACACCATGCCGACGTTGATAAAGACATGAAACAGGAATATACTAAGCACACTATATCCATAGATACGTCCGAATGAATACGGTTGTCGCTCTGCGAGATGTAGCAGTCTGAGTATGAGTACGAGAAACATGACCAGAACGATGGTACAACCTACGAATCCCTCCTCCTCGCCTACGGTACAGAAGATAAAATCAGTATCTTGCTCTGGGACATATTTCAGCTTGGTCTGAGTACCATTGAGAAAACCCTTGCCTGTCAGGCCGCCACTACCTATGGCTATCTTAGCCTGTATGACATTGTAGCCTGCTCCTTTGGGGTCGTCTTCGAGACCGAGCAAGACTCTCACACGAGTCTGCTGGTGGGGCTGCATGACTTCATCGAGGACATAGTCTACAGAATAGAAAAAGCCGACACTGCCCATTGCGAAAAGGGCTATGAGTGCGTAGTGCATGAGATTCTCTCGCAAGGCCAGATATATAAGGTAGCATATCATGACGAGCATCACTATCCACTCTATCCAACAAGCATTGAACGGGAAGATATATTTGGCAAACAGTACTGCAAGGACATATGCCAACGCTCCGTAGCCCAAGACCTTGACAAAGGGCAGACGCAATGGTGTGTATACCCACATCATTATGGCAGAGAAGATATGTATAAATGCCAGTACTAGAAATTCACCAAGGCTAACTTGAGCTATACCCCAAAGTGGCTGGTCTGCGTAACGTATGCCCACCACAAAATACAGGACTGCTGCGGCTCCTGTAAAAAGCAGGCTGCCTGCCATACCCTCACGATAGAACATGAGAAAGAATGCCAAGTATACCAACGCAGAGCCCGTCTCTTTCTGCATGACAATCAGCACCATGGGGAGCACTACGATAAGACTGGAAATGGCAAGGTCTCTCCAGCCTGACAGATTGAGATTAAACTGACTGATAACCTTAGAGATACATAGAGCTGTGGCGAACTTGGCAAACTCCGCAGGCTGAATACTGAAACTGCCTATCTTTATCCACGACAGACTACCCTTGATATCGTGTGCGAGAAATGGTGTGACTGCAAGCAACACCGCGAATGCTATATATATAATGTAGGAGAAGCCTTCGACTATCCTGTCATCGACACACATTATCAGCGCACCCAGGAGGAGTGAAGAGAATATCCAGACTATCTGCATACCGCTACGGGCATGAAAATCGAACAAGGGTGTGTTTTGGTCGAAATCATAGCTGGCTCCGCAAACGCTCATCCACCCCATGACCATGAGACAGACGAAGATGAAGACGGTAAACCAGTCAAGGTTGCGCCACACGCTGTTGTTATTGTTTTTGGCTGCTGCTGACGACATATTCCGTTGGGGTTATCAAATGACGCTGCTCAAAAGACTCAGCCTTGGCCTGAGATGCCTCCGAGAGACCGCCGTTAATATACTGTTCGATGAGTAAGGCTCCGATGGGGACTCCGTAGTCGGCACCCCACCTGCCGTTCTCGACATACACACAAATAGCTATCTTAGGGTCATCCATAGGTGCAAACCCCATAAAAGCCGAGTGGTCCTGACCATGAGGGTTCTGAGCCGTTCCAGTCTTGCCACACACCTCGTACATCGTAGTGTTGGCACTGCGACAAGTACCGTCTGTCACAGCCCGGCGCATACCCTGCACTACATACTCATAGTTTTCGGGGCTCACCATAGTATACCGACGACGAGTATAGATCGAGTCGAGTTGCTCATCTTGAATGCGTTTGACAATGTGAGGGGTAATGAACCATCCACGGTTGGCGATCGTGGCTCCGAGATTGGCTATCTGCAAGGGGGTAAGGTTGACCTCGCCCTGACCGATAGAGATACTGATTACCGTCAGGCCATTCCACGAACCGCGGTACGCCTTGTCGTAAAACTGAGCATTGGGTATCATGCCACGTTTCTCACCGGGGAGGTCTACACCGAGAGTATAGCCGAAACCCATAGATACCATGTAGTCCTTCCAACGAGTCAAGGCCTCCTGTACAGAGTGATACTTCTCTCTATTGGAGAGCATGTGATACAGGCCCCAACAGAAATAGCTGTTGCATGAAGTACCAATAGCAGGTATGAGTTGGATTGGCGCAGCATGACTGTGACAGCCTACAGAAAGCCCCTTGAAATGGAAACCATGTGAGCAAGGATATGAAGTCTGGGGGCTGATGACACCCTCTTGCAGAAAAGTCAAAGCCTGACTGGTCTTGAATGTGGAGCCAGGGGGATAGAGTCCCATGATGGCACGGTTGAGCAAAGGCTTGTCAGGATCCTGTGAGAGACGATAATTGTTGGCTCCACGCTGACGTCCCACCATCATGCGTGGGTCGTATGTCGGACTGCTGACCATACAGAGTATCTCGCCCGTCGAAGGTTCTATAGCAACAATGCCCCCCTTCTTGCCCTTCATCAGCCTCTCACCCAAGGCCTGAAGGTCTGCATCAAGCGAGAGAGTAAGATTCTTGCCCGGCTCGGGAGCTTCGTCAAACTTACCATTCTGATACTTGCCCTTGATACGTCCACGCGCATCGCGCAGCAAGATTTCGACACCCTTCTCGCCACGCAGCTGACGCTCATACTGACGCTCCACGCCAAGTTTGCCGATGTAATCACCACTTTGGTAATAACTATCATTCTCAATATCCTTGGGATTGACCTCCCCGACATCGCCCAGGACGTGAGCCGCATAAGGATAAGAATACTGGCGAATACAGCGTTTTTGGATATAAAAACCGCGGAAGCAAAAAAGTTTCTCTTGAAAAGAACTGAACTCCTCGCTTGAGAGCTGGCTCATGAAAAGCTGCTGGGTATAACGGCTGTAGCCAGGATTGCGCCAAGGGTCGCGAACCTCGTCCATACGACGCCTGTACCACTCCTCGGTGATACCCAAAGTACGACAAAAGTCAGCAGTGTCAATGCCCTCCTGTTCCTTCATCACCACCATTATGTCATAGGCAGGCTGATTATACACAAGCAACTTGCCATTGCGGTCTGTGATAGCACCACGTGCAGGATAAAGGATACGCTTGAGAAAAGCATTACTATCAGCATTTCGCTTGAAATCATCGCTGAGCATCTGAAGAGCAAAGAGACGTATCACAAACACGATGATGATACCGCAGGCTATCCCAGCAAGCACATATTTGCGGTTGGAAAATTCTGAATTATGTTTTTTAGAACCTGCCATAAAGACCTACAAATACCAAGGTGACAAACATACTTGAGACATAGCTGCAAGCCAAGGCCAAAAACAAGTCAGAGCTCCTGCAAAACGAGAAACAATCCAACGCAAAATAGACAATAAACCCAAGAGCCAAAATCAGAGACAGATAAACGATGAAGTGGAAACGGCCAAGTTCCTTAGCACACGGCTTCAAGCCCGGCTCGCTATCCTTCGGAGCCATGAGAACAAACAAGTAGTGCTGCACGAAAGATGCAAGAACCATAGCCCCAGCACAGACACCCGGAGTAGTCGAAAAAATATCGACCACAAGACCCAGTACAAACGACATGACCATCTCCTGAATCCTATTTGCACCCAAGGGAGCAAGCGCCACGAACGCAAAGCACAACAACGGCGTTGCATAGCCCCACAAATGAATGTGGTTGAGCACGAGCACCTGCACACAGAGCACTGCGAGCATCTGCCCTATCCTATTGAAAATCGACAGAGTCATTCTCGTTCAAAATGACAGTAACGTTTTTTAAATTTGCCATATCCGTAGACATCTGCACGACCAGCTGATAGCTCAGTCCGTCCTTGCTGTCACGGACCTTGACAATATTACCCACATAAATACCAGCAGGAAACACTTTGCTAAAACCACTCGTCTCGACAGCATCGCCCAGTTTGAAGCGGGCATGTCGAGGCACATCGTCAAGAGAAACACACAGCGTATTGCCCCCATACCATCGCAGATACCCGAAATACTCGCTCCCCCTGATGCGGCACGAGATACTCGACTTGCTATTTAGCACAGACATCACCAACGCCTTATGCTTGGTCACCTGCGACACGATGCCCACGATACCAGTGCCAGACACCACCCCCATCTCTTCGCGCACACCATCTGCAGAGCCCTTGTCCAACACTAAGTAATTGTCTCTGAGCATGACAGAGTTGTCAATCACACAAGCCCGAGCCAAGTTGAAGCCAGCAAGACGCTCTGCGATAAGACGCTCGGTATAAGTACTGTCACGAGTGAGACGTGCCACCTCAGACCTCAGCAAGTCGTTCTGGCGTTGCAAGTTGATATTACGCTGCACCAACTCCGCATTTTCACTGCCAAGGCGCAGATACGCCAAAAACTCATCCTCAGCCTCGACCACAGCCCCACACACCGCATTAGCAGCAGTAAACCACACACTCCGCTGATACATGCTGAACGACAATACAAGATACAAGCTGATACCTTCCAAAAAGAAAAGTACCAGCCAATGAGAATACCGTCTGATTCTGTCTACTACAGTGTGCATCTTGTCCGAGCAGAACTACATTAAGAAAGAGTAGTCGTGTATATGCTTGATAGCAATACCAGTACCCTTGGCCACACAATGCAAAGGATCGTCAGCCACGTGGAAAGGAATGTTGATCTTGTCAGTCAGACGACGAGCAAGCCCCTTGAGCATGGCACCACCCCCAGCCAGATATATACCATTGTGTACGATATCGGCATACAACTCAGGCGGAGTCTCCTCCAGAGCCTGCAGTATGGCAGTCTCAATCTTGGCAACCGTCTTCTCCAGACAGCGAGCAATCTCCTGATAGCACACAGGCACCTCCATAGGCAAAGCCGTGATACGGTTAGGACCATGCACCACATAATCCTCAGGAGCCTCATCACCAAGGTCAGTCAGAGCAGCACCCACATGAATCTTGATACGCTCAGCCATACGCTCCGACACCTTGACATTATGCTGACGCGACATATATTCCTGAATGTCAGACGTGAGCTCATCGCCTGCCACGCGCAGACTCTTGTCCGCCACAATACCGCCAAGACTAATGACAGCGATTTCCGTGCTGCCACCACCTATATCCACAATCATATTGCCCTCTGGAGCCAGCACATCAAGCCCTATACCAATCGCAGCCGCCATAGGCTCGTATATCAAGTATACCTCACGACCTCCAGCATGCTCAGCACTGTCACGCACTGCACGCAACTCCACTTCGGTACTGCCACTCGGCACACCTATGACCATCTTGAGCGACGGCGTGAAGAGGCGGGACCCAGAGTGAATCATCTTGATCAGACCGCGCATCATCTGCTCGCAAGCATTGAAGTTGGCAATCACGCCATCACGCAACGGACGAATAGTACGAATCTCTGGGTTAGTCTTCTCGTACATCATCTTGGCCTTGCCACCCACGGCAATCATCCTCTCCGTGCGACGGTCAAGGGCAACTACGCTCGGCTCATCGACCACAATCTTGCCATCCGAAATAATGATAGTGTTGGCCGTGCCAAGATCCATGGCAATCTCCTTGGTAAAACTAAAAAACCCCATTATCCTACCCTTTACAACTTAGTTGACAAAATAATCATGAATGGCAGTATCGTAATGGCTGCTTACGCCAAAAGCCTGAGCGGCAAACCACTTGCGGTCCTCAATCTCACTCTCACCACCCTTTTCCTGCAAGAGCTTCAGTAGAGGCTCATACTCGGCCTTAGACGGAACGATGATTACATCACGGAAATTCTTTGCACCAGCACGGATAAGGCTAATGCCGCCTATATCAATCTTCTCGATAATATCAGCCTCAGAAGCCCCGCTTGCCACAGTCTGTTCAAAAGGATAAAGATCAACGATAACGAGGTCAATCTCAGGAATATCATATTTAGTCATCTGCTCGCGGTCACCCTCCAGCTCCCTACGGCCCAATATACCGCCGAACACCTTGGGATGCAAAGTCTTGACCCTGCCGCCAAGTATGCTGGGATAACTAGTCACATCCTCAACCTTCGTACAAGGAATGCCAAGCCCCTCGATAAAAGCCTGTGTACCCCCTGTGCTCAAAAGCTCCACCCCCTGTGCGTGCAGAGTCTTGAGTATCTCATCCAAACCATCCTTGTGGAAAACGCTTACCAAAGCGCGTTTTATCTTTCGTGTTTCTGCCATAGTGATAATATATTTTCAATTCGCGTGCAAAGTTACGAATAAGTTCGGAAAAAGCCAAATAAATTTGCTCTACTTTTGCCCGACGGCAAAAGTCGCTCGCTTTTTCGTAGCTCTGAGCTTTGCCGAAGTTACTTGCGCTCGACAATTCCAAACCAAAAAACAATTTTTTGTTTGGAATTGTTCTCGCTTATTCGTAACTTTGTACCGATTTTATATGCAGTCATGAGGATTATCAAGAAATTGGACATTTATATCCTAAAGAACTATCTGCTCCTGTTCGCAGCCACGTTCTTCGTATGCCTGTTCATCTTCATGATGCAATTCCTCTTCAAGCACATCAACGACCTTATCGGCAAAGGACTCGGCTGGGACATCATAGCCCAGTTCTTCTTCTACGCCTGTCTCACCCTCGTCTCCATGTCCGTACCCCTCGCCGTGCTGCTCGCCTCGCTCATCAGCTTCGGCAATATGGGCGAACAACTCGAGCTCCTCGCCATGAAAGCCTCAGGAGTACCTCTGACACGCATCCTCGCCCCGATATTCGTTCTCGTATGCATCATCTGCTGCGGCAGTTTCTATTTCCAGAACAGAGTGCAGCCCATGGCCATGAAACAACTCGCCACACTCATGTGGAGCATGCGTCAGAAATCGCCCGAATTAGAAATACCCGAAGGAGTATTCTACAACAACATACCCGGCTACAGCCTGTTCGTCCAGCGCAAAGACACCAAGACAGGGATGCTCTACGGCATCGTCATCTACAGCACACAAGGCGGAAACGACAATATGGAGATAGTCCTTGCCGACTCAGCAAGGCTACAATCCACGGCAGACCGTCAGCACCTCAAACTCACACTCTACAACGGAGAACGCTTTCGCAACATGGACAGCCAGTCAGGACAGATGCTCAAGGCAAACATACCATACATGCGCGAATCGTTCGGCACCGAAGTAGACCTCATACAGTTTGACGCCAACTTCAACATGATGGACGCCAACCTCTTCAACGGCGACGCACAAGTCAAGAGCCTCGAAAACATAGTACACGGCATCGACTCCATCACACAAGCCTCCGACTCGCTCGGACACACATACTACGCCCTGAGCAACCAGCAATTCCTAAAATGTCACCTCCCTGCAGGACGCCCCGACTCCGCACAGATAGTAGGGCGGAGCAAACTCATGGAACCCTTCGACAGCCTGTACCGACACCTCCCCCAAGACGACAAGACCAGAGTCATGCAAAACGCCCTCTCGTCAGCACAAGGAGCACAAGCCGAGTTTGAATACCGCGCCATGATCACCGAAGGCACAAACGTCACACTGCGCCGCCACAAAATCGAAGCCCGCAAGAAGTTCACCATGGCACTCTCATGCCTGCTCTTCTTCTTCATCGGAGCCCCCCTGGGAGCCATCATACGCAAAGGCGGCCTCGGAGTCCCCGTAGTAGTCAGCGTACTCATCTTCATCTTCTACTACATCATCAACGCCGGTAGCGAAAAAATGGCAAAAGCAGGCGAGTTGGCTATATGGATAGGAGCCTGGTTCAGCTCGATGGTACTCGCCCCCGTAGGCATCTTTCTCACCAACCGAGCCAACAAAGACAGCGTAGTATTCAACATCGAAGGCTACCGCAACTTCTTCATGCGCCTGTTCGGACTAAGGCCAAAACGCCGCATAAACCGCAAGGAAGTCGTCATCCACGAGCCCGACTACACCGCCATGCGACACGAGCTCCTCACACTCAGCGCCCTATGCAGAGAGTACCAGAGCCAACACAAACTCCTGCGCCTACCCTCATACTGGAACATCTTCTTCCGCTTCAGAGAAGACCACGTAGTCATAGACCTCGACAACAAGCTCACAGAAATCATCACCGAGCTCCACAACTGCCAGAACAACATCGTCATCAGCCTGCTCAACGAATACCCCATCATAGCCCCAGATGCCCACACACGCCCCACACACAACCCCAAGTGGAACACAGCAATCGGACTCTTCGTCCCACTCGGCATAGCACTCTGGCTACGAATCTGGCGATACCGCATACGCCTCTATCGCGACCTGAGCAAGATAGCCACCACCTCAGAGACCCTGGAGAAAAGAATAGCCACCATATCAGAAACC